>NZ_JBHYWP010000013.1:10274-50051 GCF_042751845.1 Streptomyces sp. NPDC059398
GGGCGCGCACCCCCGCGCCCGGGGGCTTAACTGCCCCCCCGACAACCTAACCGCCCCCCGCGCCCTCCCCCCCCCGGGTAGCCCGTCCGGGGCCGCTTCCCGTTTCCCCGGGCGGATTCCCCCCACGGGATCCGGTCCGGGCGTCTGTTGGGCGCGGAGGCCGGCTCCGCGTACTGCTGCTGCCCCGGCACGCGATCTGCCGGGGTACGTACTCGACGGGTGGGCCGCTCAAGCTCCCCGTGGCACGTGCCCCGGCCAACGCTTGCCCGGAACATCCCCCAAGATGTTCCACCGGACGTCCCCCAAGACATCCTTGGCATCGTTCACTTAGACACTCGGGGCGCCGTAATGGTTACCCCCCAAAGCGTGTGATCTGAGTCTCGTTGTGAACGTCCTGTGAAGATACGCAATTCCGAGCCGTTTGTCACTACGAACAGCGAAGAGTTGGCCATGGCAATACCTGACGCTGGGGTTCCGGGCGGTTCGGTCATCACCCGGTCATCAGAAGATCTCCACGTACGGGCATGGATCAGGCCGGATCCACGAGCTCATAGCCCGCTTCGTGCAGCACCGAACGCACCGTTCCCTCGTCCAGTGGGGTCTGGGAGGTGACGGTCACCTGTCCGGTGGCCGCGACGGCCGTGACGCCGGTGACACCGGGCAGCTCGGCGAGTTCGAGCGAGATGGCGCCCTCGCAGTGCTCGGAGGCCATTCCGGTCACCCGGTAGACGGCGGTGACCGCGCCGGTCTCCGCTCCGGAACCGCCGCCGCCGCAGCATCCGCCGCCGCAGCAGCCCGATGCGGGGGCGTCATCGGCGGGCGGTCCGGACTGGGGGAGCCCGAGGTGGGCGGTGCCCGGCTTGGCGGTCTCTGTCTCGGCGCTCATGCTGGTCTCCTCTGCTGTGCGGGTCTGCTGTACGGGTGCGCGTGTACTCATCCATGGTGCGCCTGGGACTCCTGAGGGCCACCGGGGCCCGGGTGTTGCCCATGTCCGGGCCCCGGCGCGGCGGCGTCAGCGGCCTCTGTTGCTCGGCCTGCGTGACACCCAGAGCCGGACGGTCTCCGCGTACCAGTAGGGCTTTCCGTTCTCCACCTGATCGGGTGGCGGCAGCAGCCCGTGTTTCCGGTACGAGCGGACGGTGTCCGGCTGCACCCGGATGTGTGCGGCGATCTCCTTGTAGGACCAGAGCTTTCGGTCGGTCATGTCCAGCACCTCCCTGCCTGCCGCGCGACGCCGGCCTGGGGGCCGTCGGGGGAGTCGCGGAGCTGCGCATTGGTGATCAATTCACCCTCTCCCCGGACAACGGCGTCCGAAGAGGGCAGGGGTGGGGCTGTTGATCTCCTGTGACCGAAAGGCCGCGTAACGCGGACATGCGTGACGGGTGGGTAACTCCTGTGACTCAAGCGGCACATGGGACAGATGTGTCAGGAGCAACCCTCAGGAGCGACCTTCCGGACGCCACCGGCCCGGCACCATCCGGACGAAAGACCTGTGGGGCAGCCCTCAGGCCCCGCAGGAGCGAAGGAACGCGCGGGTGCGGCGGGCGATCGGCAGGGGCCGGTCGGGCGGGCACGGATACATGTCCTGCTCGACGATCGCGAACAGATCGGTCCCCAGCTTCCGCGCCGCGTCGAGTACCGGCTCCAGCGCCGGGAGCCCCTGCGGCGGCTCGCACATCACCCCGCGCGCCACGGCGGGCCCGAACGGCAGTTGTTCTGCCCGCACCTGAGCCAGCACCGCCGGGTCCACCTGCTTCAGATGCAGATAGCCGATCCGCTCCCCGTACGTCTCGATGAGCCGCACACTGTCCCCGCCGCAGTACGCGTAGTGCCCGGTGTCCAGGCAGAGCGAGACGAGATCCGGGTCGGTCGCGTCCAGGAAGCGGGTGACGTTCTCCTCGGTGTCGATATGGGTGTCCGCGTGCGGGTGCACCACGATCCGCAGCCCGAACCGCTCCCGCACCTCACGGCCCAGACGCTCTGTCAGCCGGGTGAGCTGCCGCCACTGGCCGGCGTCGAGGGTGTCGGACTCCTTCACCTCACCCGTCTTGTCGTCGCGCCAGAACGACGGGATGACGACGAGGTGCCCGGCCCCGGCGGCCTGCGCGAGTGCGGCGACGTCGGCGACATGCGCCCAGGTCGCGTCCCAGACGGCCGGCCCGTGGTGCAGCCCGGTGAAGACCGTCCCGGCCGACACCCGCAGCCCGCGCCGGGCGGTCTCGCCGGCGAGGCGGGCCGGGTCGGTGGGCAGATAGCCGTACGGGCCCAGCTCGATCCACTCGTAGCCGGACGCGGCGACCTCGTCGAGGAAGCGGGTCCAGGGGACCTGGAGCGGGTCCTCGGGGAACCACACGCCCCAGGAGTCGGGTGCCGAGCCGATCCGGATCTGCGTCATGGACCAAGGCTTCCGCCAGGCCCGGAACGCTGTCAAGCGTTCGTCCGAATGTCAGGACAATGCGTTGACAGGGCTCCGAGGGGGGAGTTAGACCTGAGGGCCCGTTGACCGGCCCCCGCCGTCCGGCCCCGGAGCCGGGCGCCGCCCGCCGATGGAGAGGCCATGGGGGGCATGGAGAGGCCGATGGAGAGGACGTGCACGGTGTACGACCTGATCACGATGGGCCGGATCGGGGTGGACCTCTACCCCCTGCAGGCCGGCGTGCCACTCGCCCAGGTCGACACCTTCGGCAAGTTCCTCGGCGGCTCGGCGGCGAATGTCGCGGTCGCGGCGGCGCGGCTGGGGCACCGGACGGCGGTCGTCACCCGGACGGGCGCCGACCCCTTCGGTGACTACCTCCACCAGGAGCTGCGGGACTTCGGTGTCGACGACCGCTGGGTGACCCCCGTGCCCGGCCTGCCGACGCCGGTGACCTTCTGCGAGGTGTTCCCGCCCGACGACTTCCCGCTGTACTTCTACCGGCAGCCGAAGGCGCCCGATCTGGAGATGTACGGGCATGAGCTGGACCTGGGCGCGATCCGGGCCGCGCGGGTGTTCTGGATGACCGGGACCGGGCTCTGCGCCGAGCCCAGCCGTACGGCGACGCTGGCCGCCCTTGAGGCCAGGAGCGCCGCACTCATCGCCTCGGATCCGGCGGCCCCGGCCGCCCCTGACTCCGCGGCGCCGGCCGTTCCGGATCCCGCCGCCCCAGCCGCCCCTGCCACCTCTGCCGCCCCTGATCCCGCCCCTCCGGCTGAGATCCGGGCCACCGTCTTCGACCTGGACTGGCGCCCGATGTTCTGGGCCGGCGAGCCGGGCCCGCACTACGCCCGAGCGCTGCGCCACGCCACCGTGGCCGTCGGCAACATCGACGAGGTCGAGATCGCCACCGGCGAGCGCGAACCCCGCGCGGCGGCCGAGGCACTGCTCGCCCGGGGGCCGGAGCTGGCCGTCGTCAAGAAGGGCCCCGGCGGGGTCCTCGCCGTCCACCGGGACGGACGCACCGCCGATGTGGAGCCTGTGCCGGTGGATGTCGTCAACGGCCTGGGCGCGGGCGACGCGTTCGGCGGGGCGCTCTGCCACGGTCTGCTCGCCGGATGGGAGCTGGAGCGCACCATCCGGTACGCCAACGCGGCCGGGGCCATCGTCGCCTCCCGGCTGGCCTGCTCGTCCGCGATGCCGTACGCATCCGAGGTCGACGCCGCCCTCCAGGAAGTGCGCCCGTGACCGGCGGCGCGGTGGCCTCGATCGGTGAACTCGTGGGCACCAGGACCCGCCATCCGGAAGCCGTCGCCGAGGCCGCCGCCCGCCGCGCCCGCAGACCGCTGCTCGGCGAAGGCGGCCGGCTGATGATCGTGGCCGCCGACCATCCGGCCCGCGGCTCACTCGCCGTCGGCGGCCGGGACCTCGCCATGGCCAACCGCCACGAGCTGCTGGAGCGGCTCTGCCTCGCCCTCTCCCGGCCGGGCGTGGACGGGGTGCTCGCCACCGCCGACATCCTGGAGGACCTGCTGCTCCTGGGCGCCCTGGAGGGCCGCGTCGCGATGGGCTCGATGAACCGCGGCGGTCTCGCCGGGGCCTCCTTCGAGCTGGACGACCGCTTCACCGGCCACCGCGCCCAGGATCTGGCCCGCCTCGGTTTCGACGCGGGCAAGCTGCTGCTCCGTATCGACTACGAGGACCCCGGCTCGCCCGCCACCCTGCACGCCGCCGCCCGCGCCATCGACGAGATGGCCGCCCGCGCGCTGCCGGTCTTCGTCGAGCCGTTCATCTGCCACCGGGTGGACGGCCGGCTCCGCAACGACCTCACGGCGGACGCGGTCACCCGCTCCCTGGCCATCGCGTCCGGGCTGGCCGGCACCTCCGCGTACACCTGGCTCAAGGTGCCCGTCACCGCCGACCCCGACGACATGGCGCGGGTGATGGAGACCACCACCCTGCCCGCGGTGCTGCTCGGCGGCGAACCGGGCGGCGACCAGGACGCCACGTACGAGAAGTGGCGCACCGCGCTCCGACTCCCCACCGTCCAGGGCCTGGTGGCCGGGCGCTCACTGCTCTACCCGGCGGACGGGGACGTGGCGGGCGCCGTGGACATCGCGGTGGGACTGCTCCAGCCGCCCGGGAGGGACGTATGAACGACAGCGGACATATGAGCGGCAGCCGACCCGTGCACGGCGGCCGACGTACGAGCGGCAGCCGCCCGGACGGCGGGGACGCGCTGGTGCGGGCGGGCAGTACGGCCCGTGCCCCGTACGCACTCGACATCGGTCCGCGGCAGGCCGGCTGGGACCGCTCGGCGCTGCGGATCCTGGAGCTCGCCCCCGGAGATTCACACGGTCTTTCCACGGACGACAGCGAATGGATCGTGCTGCCGCTCGCCGGGGGCTGTACGGTCCTGGTCGACGGAGAGAGTATCGAACTGCGGGGCAGGGCAGGGGTGTTCGACGGAGTCACCGACTTCGCCTATCTGCCGCGTGATTCCCGCGCACAGATCTCCTCCGGTGCGGGAGGCCGGTTCGCCCTGGCAGGAGCGAAGTGCGAGCGACGACTCCCCGCCCGCTACGGCCCCGCGCCGGAGGTCCCCGTCGAGCTGCGCGGCAGCGGCAGCTGCTCGCGCCAGGTCAACAACTTCGCCGCCGCCGACACCTTCGTGTGCGACCGGCTCATCGCGGTCGAAGTGCTCACCCCCGGCGGCAACTGGTCGTCCTTCCCGCCCCACAAGCACGACGAGGACCGCCCCGGCCGGGAGTCGGTACTCGAAGAGATCTACTACTTCGAGATCGAGGGCGGCGGCCCCGGCTACCACCGGGTCTCGCCGTCCAGGCCCGGCGGCACCGATCTGCTCGCCGAGGTCCGCAGCGGGGACACGGTGCTGATCCCGGACGGCTGGCACGGTCCTTCGATGGCCACCCCGGGGCACCACATGTACTACCTCAATGTGATGGCGGGGCCGGGCGCCGAGCGCGAGTGGCTGATCAGCGACCACCCCGACCACGCGCGGATCCGGGAGACCTGGGAGACGGAGCCCGTCGACCCGAGGCTCCCGCTGTACGGCAACGGGGCCCAGCCGCCCGGCGAAGGGGCCCACCCGCACATCAACAGCGCACCGGAGGAGGCCCCATGATCGCCAGTCAGCCGGATGACCGGCACCCCGGCACCCGCCGGCTGACCACCGCCCAGGCCCTGGTGGCCTTCCTGGCCCGCCAGTACACCGAACGCGACGGCCGCAGGCAGCGGCTGATCACCGCCACCTGGGGCATCTTCGGCCACGGCAACGTCGCCGGTATCGGCCAGGCGCTCGTCGAGTCGGGCCAGGACACCATGCCGTACCACCAGGGCCGCAACGAGCAGGCGATGGTGCACGCCGCCGTCGGGTACGCACGGCAGTCCGGGCGGCTCTCCGCGCACGCCGTCACCACCTCCATCGGCCCCGGCGCCACCAACCTGGTCACCGGCGCCGCACTCGCCTCCGTCAACCATCTGCCGGTGCTGCTGCTCCCCGGAGACGTCTTCGCCTCCCGCCCCGCCGACCCGGTGCTCCAGCAGCTCGAAGTCCCCTACGCGGGCGATGTGTCGGTCAATGACTGTCTGCGGCCGGTCTCCAAGTACTTCGACCGGATCACCCGCCCCGAGGCGCTGATCCCGGCCGCGCTCGCCGCGATGCGGGTGCTGGCCGATCCGGAGCTGACCGGTGCGGTGACGCTCGCGCTGCCGCAGGACGTACAGGCCGAGGCGTACGACTGGCCGGAGGAGTTCTTCGCCGAGCGGGTCTGGCGAGTGCCCGTACGACGGCCGGACGCCACCGAGCTGGCCGACGCGCTCGCCGCGGTCCGCGCCGCGCACCGCCCGCTGATCGTCGCGGGCGGCGGGGTGCGCCACAGCGGCGCCCAGGAGGCCTTGCGCGCTCTCGCCGACACCACCGGCATCCCGGTGGCCTCCACCCAGGCGGGCAAGGGCTCGCTGCCGTACGACCACCCGGCGGACGTCGGGGGCATCGGCCACACCGGGACCGCGACCGCCGACGGTCTTGCCCGCGCCGCCGACCTGGTGATCGGAGTCGGCACCCGGTACACCGACTTCACCACCGCTTCCGGGACGCTCTTCCAGCACCCCGGCGTCCGGTTCGTCAACATCAACATCGCCGGGTCCGACGCGCACAAGCTGTCCGCGCTCCCGCTCGTCGCGGACGCCCGCGCCACCCTGGAGCGGCTGACCGGCGCGCTCACCGGACACCGGGTGTCCGCCGCGTACGAGGGCGCGTACCGCGCGGCGAAGGCCGAGTGGGAGGCGCGGGTCACCGCCGCCTACACCGGCAGCGAGGACTCGGCGCCCACCCAGGCACAGGTGCTCGGGGCGCTCGACGCGCTGGTGACCGGCGAGGACATCGTCATCAACGCGGCGGGCTCGCTCCCCGGCGACCTGCACCAGCTCTGGCGGACCCGCTCCGCCGACCAGTACCACGTCGAGTACGGCTACTCCTGTATGGGGTACGAGATCCCGGCCGCGATCGGCGTCCAGCTGGCGGCGCCCGGCCGGCCCGTCTGGGCGCTGGTCGGCGACGGTACCTATCTGATGAACCCGACCGAGCTGGTCACCGCGGTCCAGGAGCGGCTGCCGGTCAAGGTCGTCGTCCTGCAGAACCACGGGTACGCCTCGATCGGCGGGCTCTCGGAGTCGGTGGGCGCCGAACGCTTCGGTACGGCCTACCGCTTCCGGGCCCCGGACGGCACGTACACCGGCGGCCCGCTGCCGGTCGACCTGGCGGCCAACGCGGCCAGCCTCGGGATGGCCGTCCTGCGCGCCAAGACCCTGCGTGACCTGCGGGAAGCGCTGACCGCCGCCCGTGCGTCGGACCGTCCCACATGTGTCTACGTGGAGACCGAAACGGCAGACACAGTGTCGGGGCCGCCCCCGGCGCAGGCGTGGTGGGATGTTCCCGTGGCCGAGACCGCCACCCGCCCCTCGGCGGTCGGGGCCCGGGAGGAGTACGACCGGCAGGTCGCGGCCCGACGCCGTCATCTCTAAGGCTTTGTAAGGAGCGTTCACCATGAAGACCGTCAACCACTGGATCGGTGGCAAGGCCGTCGACGGCACATCGGGCAACTGGGGCCCGGTCACCGACCCGGCGACCGGCGCCGTCACCACCCAGGTCGCGCTGGCGTCGGCCGAAGAGGTGGACGCGGCGGTCGCCTCGGCGAAGGCCGCGTACGCGACCTGGGGGACCTCCTCGCTCTCCGCGCGCACCACGGTCCTCTTCCGCTACCGCGCGCTCCTCGACGCCCACCGTGACGAGATCGCCGCGCTGATCACCGCCGAGCACGGCAAGGTGCACTCCGACGCGCTCGGTGAGGTCGCCCGCGGTCTGGAGATCGTGGAGCTGGCCTGCGGGATCACCACCCAGCTCAAGGGCGAGCTGTCCACCCAGGTCTCCAGCCGGGTCGACGTTTCGTCGATCCGGCAGTCGATCGGTGTCGTCGCGGGCATCACGCCCTTCAACTTCCCGGCCATGGTGCCGATGTGGATGTTCCCGCTGGCCGTCGCCTGCGGCAACACCTTCGTACTGAAGCCCAGCGAGAAGGACCCGTCGGCCGCCAACCTGCTGGCCGAGCTGGCCACCGAGGCCGGTCTGCCGGACGGTGTGCTGAATGTGCTGCACGGCGACAGGGTCGCGGTGGAGGCCCTGCTGAGCCACCCGGATGTCGCCGCCGTCTCCTTCGTGGGCTCCACCCCGATCGCCCGCCACATCCACGCCACCGCCACCGCGCACGGCAAGCGCGTCCAGGCGCTCGGCGGTGCCAAGAACCACATGCTGGTGCTGCCCGACGCCGACCTGGACGCCGCGGCCGACGCCGCGGTCTCCGCCGCTTACGGCTCCGCGGGCGAGCGCTGCATGGCGATCTCCGCTGTCGTCGCCGTCGGCTCCGTCGGCGACGAACTGGTCGAGAAGATCCGCGAGCGCGCCGAGAAGATCACCATCGGCCCCGGCAACGACCCGTCGTCCGAGATGGGCCCGCTGATCACCAGGGCCCACCGCGACAAGGTGGCCTCGTACGTCACGGGCGCCGCGGCGCAGGGCGCCGAAGTCGTCCTGGACGGCACCGGGTTCACCGTCGAGGGCCATGAGGACGGCCACTGGATCGGCCTCTCGCTGCTCGACCGGGTCTCCACCGAGTCGGACGCGTACAAGGACGAGATCTTCGGCCCGGTCCTGTGCGTGCTGCGGGTCGGCACGTACGAGGAGGGCGTGGCACTGATGAACGCCTCGCCGTTCGGCAACGGCACCGCGATCTTCACCCGGGACGGTGGCGCGGCCCGCCGCTTCCAGCTGGAGGTCGAGGCCGGCATGGTCGGCGTCAACGTGCCGATCCCGGTGCCGGTCGGCTACCACTCCTTCGGCGGCTGGAAGGACTCGCTCTTCGGCGACCACCACATCTACGGCAACGACGGGGTGCACTTCTACACCCGCGGCAAGGTCGTCACCACCCGCTGGCCCGACCCGGCGGACGCTCCGGCCGGGGTCGACCTGGGCTTCCCGAGCAACCACTGAGTCCGGACGGCCTGTTCGGGCCGCCGGTCCCGGTGGCCCGTTCCGGTCCGGCCCCACCGACACCGCACCCACACCGCACCGACACCCCCCCGTACGCCCAAGGGCCGGGGCGCCTTGCGGGACAGCACGGGGTGACGACACCATGCGGCGGTATGCCCACGGCAGCCCCGGGACGGGGAGCCGCGGCAGGGCTCAGCACGGGTGCGGCGGAGGGAACGGTATGGGTGGGACCGGTACGGGCGGGAGCGGTATCGGCGGGGACGGCACGCACGGCGCGAAGGCCGTGCGCGGCGCGGACGAGGTGCGCAGACGCGGATTCCTGCGGAGCGCGGCGCTGGGCATGGGCACCGTGGCGGCCGGGGCCGCCCTGGTGGGCGCGGACCGCCCCGCCGCCCCCACCGGTCACGAGTCCGGCCCGGCCCCCGCATCCCGTACGGACTTCCACGGGCCCCACCAGGCGGGGGTCCTGGGGGCACCCCAGCGCACCACCGTGTTCGCGGCCTTCGACGTCACCGCCGACGGCCGCCGGGAGCTGGCCGAACTGCTGCGCACCCTCACCGACCGGGCCCGGTTCCTGACCACGGGAGGGACTCCGCCGCCGCTCGGGATCACTGCCCCGCCCAGCGACTCCGGTGTACTCGGACCGCAGGTCCCGGCGGGCGGACTGACCGTCACGGCCGGGGTCGGTGCCTCTCTCTTCGACGGCCGCTTCGGGCTCCACGGCCGCAAGCCGCTGCGGCTCACCGCCATGCCGTCCTTCCCGGACGACGACCTCGACCAGGCCGAGTGCCACGGCGACCTCAGCGTGCAGCTCAGCGCGGAGAGCCCGGACGTGGTGCTGCACGCGCTGCGGGACATCGCCCGGCACACCCGGGGCGCCATGCAGGTGCGCTGGCGGATGGACGGCTTCAGCAGCCCGGCCCGGCCCAGCGGAACACCCCGTAACCTGCTGGGCTTCAAGGACGGTACGGCCAACCCCGACGCCCGGGACGCGTCGGCGATGGACCGGCTGGTCTGGGTGGGCGCGGGCGCCGAGCCCGGCTGGACGGCGGGCGGCAGCTACCAGGTGGTGCGGCTGATCCGGATGCTGGTGGAGTTCTGGGACCGGGTCTCGCTGACCGAGCAGGAGCGGATGTTCGGCCGCGTCCGCGACACCGGCGCCCCGCTCGACGGGAACCACGAGTCCGACTCCCCGCGGTACGCGCAGGACCCCAAGGGCGATGTGATCCCGCTGGACAGCCATATCCGGATGGCGAATCCGCGTACCCCGAAGACCGAGGGGCAGCGGCTGCTGCGCCGGGCGTACAACTACGACCGGGGCATGGACTCCAACGGCAATCTCGACATGGGGCTGCTCTTCTGCTGCTACCAGCAGGACCTGGCCCGGCAGTTCGAGACGGTGCAGAAGCGGCTCGCGGGTGAGCCGCTGGTGGACTACATCAAGCCGTTCGGCGGGGGCTATTTCTTCGCGCTGCCCGGAGTACGCGACCGCACGGACTGGCTGGGCCGGGCGCTCCTCGCCCGGTGAGACCTGAACCGGAGATTCGTCGCGCTCACACCATGACGACTTTTTCTCCGAAGTCGTGAAGGGCCGTCAAGTCGGATTTCGCAGTGTCTGACTATGTCTGACTGTGCCTGCCAGGGTCTGACTGGTCGGCTTTGTCGGGGGCTTGTAACAAGGGTCCTGGTGGCTTTGGGACGCGTGGTTCCGGTGTGTTGAACTGAGGTGTGTCCGGGGTTTCTCCGGGCAGAAGTTGATCTGACGCGGCCGGTACCCCATGCGGCCCGGCGCGGTCCGGCCCTTTTTACACGAGGAGATATGCATGAAGTCATGGCGTAAGCGAATGACCTACGGTCTTGCCGTCGTTGCCGCCACGGTCGCGATTCCTCTGACCGCTGGTTCCGCCTCCGCCGCCAGCTGGCACGACATCGCCGGCGGCCCGGAGATGTACCCCAATATGGCCGCGTGCCAGGCGGACATCCCCCGCGCGAAGCAGCAGTACCAGGACGCCACCTGTGTCGACAACAAGGGGCGCATCTCGCTCTGGGTGCTGTACTGATGCCGCAGGGCTGATACCGCGGTATGGATACGGATTCCGTAGTACGCATTCCACAGCCGCCCGCACACGCCGGGGCTCCGTAATCCGACAGGCACTGTCGGTGAATTGAGGAGTTTCCGTGACGCTCGTCCTCAGGGCTTGGCGGCATTGCGCGTAATGACCCGTCATACGGATGACCTCCGGCGCATGGCGCCGGGCCGCCGCCTCAATCGGCTTCTCCGACGGGCGCTCGTATCCGGAGTTCCCGCAGCGGAACTCCCCAACTCCGCACAGCGGCCCCACCTCTCCCTGCACCAGGGGGCGGCGGGGCCGTTTCCGTGGTCGGCGGGACGCCAAACACGGACGCGGCCGTGAACCGGGACCGGCCGACGACCCGGATCAGCCGTGACGCACCACCGAGCGGCGCACAGGGGGATCCCATACGGGCTGTTCACCCCCGCGACACGGCAGCGCAGCCGTCCGGTCGTCGCGGCCGCGCACCATCTCCGCGTAAGCGACACGCCAGGCAGGCGGAAGCCGACAGCCGGCAGCGGACAGTGGAGGCGGGGAGACCATGGTCAGCACAGGGAGAACGGCGAGGCCCGGACGGCGGGCGATTCGGTGGGGCGCCTGCGCCGGGGCCGCGGCGCTCGCCGTGCTCGGGGGTCCGGCCCCCGCGTCCGCGAACCCGCACGGCCAGGGTCACCACGGCGGCGGCCACCCCATCCCCACCGCAACGCCGGTGAAGCACCTGGTGGTGATCTTCCAGGAGAACGTCTCCTTCGACCACTACTTCGGCACGTACCCGAAGGCGGCCAACACCGACGGTACGAAGTTCACGGCGGACCGGCACACCCCGAAGACCGTCAACACCCTGAGCAACGCGGGGCTGCTGAAGAAGAACCCGAACCAGTACACGCCCCGCAGGCTCTCCGCTTCACAGGCGCTGACCTGCGACCAGAACCACAACTACGGGCCCGAGCAGTACGCGGCCAACGGCGGCAGGGACGACCAGTACGTCCAGAACACCGACTCCGGAAAGTGCTCGGGGAACCTCTTCGGCGAACCCGGCCTGGTCATGGACTACTACGACGGCAACACGGTCACCGGACTGTGGAACTACGCCCAGCACTACTCCCTCGGCGACAACGCGTACAGCTCCACCTACGGCCCCTCCACACCCGGCGCGCTCAACCTGATCTCCGGCCAGACGCACGGAGTGACCTCCGCCGACCCGGCGTCCGGCACCGAGCACCCGAAGCAGACGGCGAAGCCGGACGCGTACACGGTCGTCTCACCCGACGCCAAGGGCGTCGGCACGGTCACCAACGACCCCGACCCCGCGTACGACGACTGCTCGAACAGCGACCACACCAGCAAGAACGCCCTCGCCGTGATGCACGGCGGCAACATCGGTGACCTGCTGAACAAGAAGAACGTCAGCTGGGGCTGGTTCCAGGGCGGATTCCGGCCCAGCACCGCCTGGAACGGCGAGCAGGGCGCGTACGCGACGTGCTCGGGCAGCACCCACACCAACACCGGCGGCGCCGCGTCCGTCGACTACAGCCCGCACCATGAGCCGTTCCAGTACTACCGGTCCACATCCAACCCGCACCACCTGGCCCCGGAGAACGTCGGCGAGATCGGCCACAGCGGGCGCGCCAACCACAACTACGACCTGACGGACTTCGACGCCGCCCTGAAGGCCGGCCGGCTGCCCGCGGTGAGCTTCCTGAAGGCGCCGGAGTTCCAGGACGGCCACGCCGGATACTCGGACCCGTTGGACGAACAGCACTTCATCGTCGGCCGGATCAACCAGCTGCAGAACTCCCCGGAGTGGAAGGACACCGCTGTCGTCGTCGCCTACGACGACTCGGACGGCTGGTACGACCACGCGTACGCCACACCGCGGAACGGCTCGAAGGACACCACGACCGGTTCCAACGGGAAGCCCACCGACAGCCCCGCCTGCCAGGCGGGTCCCCGCCCGGCAGGCGGCTACGCCGACCGCTGCGGCCCCGGCACCCGGCAGCCGCTGCTCGTCATCTCCCCGTACAGCAAGGTCAATTCGGTCGACCACACCCGCACCGAACAGGCTTCGGTCACCCGGTTCATCGAGGACAACTGGCACACGGGCCGCATCGGCGACGCCTCGTTCGACGCCCGCGCCGGTTCGCTGACATCGGCCTTCGACTTCCGGCACCCCAACAACAAGCAGGTCCTGCTCAACACGGACGGCTCGGTCCGGTCGGTACGCCCCATCCCCGCTCACCCGTCGCGTCCGCACTCCACGACGCTCACGAGCACGACCGGCTCCGCGACCCGCTCCGACCTCGCGACCCGCGACGCAGCAGCGGACGCCTCGTCATCGGCGGCGCTGTCGACCGGTATCGGGGCGGGCCTGGTGGTGGCAGCGGGCGGCACCGCTGTCGGACTGCGGCGCCGAAGGTCGCGTACGGACGGTTGAACCTACGGACGGCGCTGAGACCCGACCGGCGCGCGCCAGGCCCTGCCCGTGCTGGGCCTGGCGCGCACCCTGTCCGGCGGATCAGCCTGCGGCCTGTCCCGAGCCCGAGGTGTCCGACCGGCGCGGTCGGGGCGTCTGCATCTGACGGAACAGGGAGCTCAGGTCCGCGATGTCCGAGGACGACGGCGTCCGCACCGGCTTCGCGGGACCGAACTTCTTGTAGTCGACCACCACCTTCATGGAGTCGAGGTCCTCCTTCATGCGGACCGGCTTGTCATGGCCGTCGATCCAGATGTCGAAGCTGATCGAGTCCACCGAGCCGGGGAACTGCTGGAGCAACCGCTTCCTGCTCTCGGGCCCGAGCGCGGGTCCCGCCGCCCCCAGATCATCCTTGGACAGTGTGGCGTGGTAGTGGGTCGCTGCCCTGCCGAGCACGGTCTCCTTGCCAACTCTCCTGGCATCCCTGGTGTACTTCAGGGACTCGATCCCCTGCGTGGGATCGTCACTGCCACCGGTCATTGCGTCCGCATTGGATTCACCGATGACGGACGGCAGATCGATCCGTACCCAGTGCTTGCCCTTCAACCGGCCGCTCGCCTGCGGAATCACGCTGTAGTAGTACACGTTCTGTACCAGCAGCATGTTGACGTTCCTGCCAGACGCCAGGCCATCCAGTCCGACGGACTTCGCGTCCGTCCGGCCGTCGAAGGTGAGGCCGTCACCCCAGGAGTACGTCCCTTCCTTCGTCACCGGTTCATTCGTGGAGGACGGTCCAACTACCGACGAACCGGCGGCGAACGATGTGGTCATGTGTACCTCGGCCGAGCCGTACTTCTTTGTACTGTCCGTCGCCCGCTGAAGGGCGGCCGACGGTACAGCCGCATGCTTGGCTGCCCCCGCAGATGTCTTCCGGGCTGCCTTCTCAGCTGTCTCCCCTGCTGCGTGGCCGGAGCAGCCGACCGCCCCCATGACCGTCGCGAACACCGCCGCGCACAGCGCGGTTCTGCTCACTTGCGTGCTCGTCCTCATGCCCCACCCCTGGTCTTCGCTTCCGACGGGTGGAGCTTAGACCGCTGAAAATAGGAGTGTGGGCGGCTTGTCACCCCGGGTACGTTGGCGCGACGGACAGCACGATCGGACAGGCGAGCAACGCACAGCGCCGCGGGACCAGCGGGCAACCGACGGCAGGTGTACGACATGGCGACGACGGCAACAGCGCGGGGCCCCGGCAACCGGGCCCGGCTGATCGCGCGTTTCGGCCCCGCCGTCGGCACCTGGTACGACGCGCTCCCCACCCTCGTGGACGGCCTCGCCCGCTGCTGGGGTCTCGACGTGGGTGAGCCGGGCGGCGGTGGCACCTCCTGTGTGTACCGCTGCCTGCGGCGCGGGGAAGGGGGCGCGCCCGACGCCACGGTGTGGCTGAAGCTCACACCCGATCCGGTCGTCGCCACCGAGGAGGCCGCAGCCCTGCGCGCCTGGTCCGCGACCCCGTCCGTGGTCCGGCTGCTCGACAGCGACCTCCGTACCGGGGCGCTGCTGCTGGCCGGGGTGGAGCCCGGCACCCGTGTGCGGGAGAGCGGCTGGGCCACCGCCGACATCGCGAAACTCCTGTTGGACCTGCGCTCACCGCGCGCCTCCGCACCGGCCCTGCCCCCGCTCAGCGCCCGGATCACCTTCCTGTACGACCACGCGGCCCGGCGATGCGCCCACACCCCCGAGGTGCTGGCACGCGGCCGCGCCGCCGCGCTCGCCCTCGCCGCTGCCGGCCCGACCGACGGCCTGGTGCACGGCGATCTGCACCAGTCGAACGTACTGGTCGGCCCCGGCGGCGGACTCATCGCCATCGACCCCCGCCCGACGCTCGGCGACCCGGACTTCGACGCGGCCGACTGGGCCCTCGACGGGGTCACGGACGAGCACGGGCTACGCAAGCGCATCGCCGCACTGGCCGCGCTGGTACCCGGCATGTCGGCAACCCGGGTACTTGCCTGGTGCCGCGCGACGGCCCCGCTCACCTCGGGGGCGCCGGCGTTTCTGCTGTCGCCGGGGGACCGCGGGGGCGAACCCGGCGCGATCCCGTAACGCCCCCGCCCCACCTACTCCCGGCGTGGTACGCCCCCCGCCCCGGCTACTCCGTACGTACCCGGCGCAGTTCCACCCCGTGGCCCGCCGGGTTGTCCGAGCGGGCACTTAGGGTTCAGTCATGAAGCTACCCAAACCCCGCGGCCGGGTCCTCGTCTGCGCGGCTGTCGTGTTCGCCGTCCTCGTCGGGGGCGGTACGTGGACGGCCGTCGCGTCCGGCGGGTCCGCGGCCGTGCACCGTGAGGACCGGGTGATGGCGGTCGGTGGTGCCGGGGGAGTGCGTATCGACACGTCGTACTTCACGTCCGGCGGGTCCGGGCGGCGCCCCGCCGTGCTGCTCGGGCACGGGTTCGGGGGCAGTAAGGACGATGTGCGGGGGCAGGCGCAGCAGTTGGCGCGGGAGGGGTACGCGGTGCTGACCTGGTCGGCGCGCGGCTTCGGGAAGTCGACCGGGGCCATCGGGCTCAACGACCCGGCCCACGAGGTCAAGGACGTGTCACGGCTGATCGACTGGCTCGCGACCCGTCCCGAGGTCCAGCTGGACAAGCCCGGCGACCCGCGCGTCGGTGTCACCGGGGCCTCGTACGGCGGTGCGATCTCGCTGCTCGCCGCCGGGTACGACCACCGGGTCGACGCCATCGCCCCGCAGATCACCTACTGGAACCTGGCCGACGCGCTCTTTCCCGGCGGCGTCTTCAAGAAGCTCTGGGCCGGGATCTTCATCAACTCCGGCGGCGGCTGCGCCCGCTTCGAGAAGCAGCTCTGCGCGATGTACGAGCGGGTCGCCGAGAACGGGAAGCCTGACGCCGCAGCCCGCAAGGAGCTGGAGGAGCGGAGCCCGTCCGCGGTGGGCGGCCGGATCAAGGTGCCCTCACTGCTGGTCCAGGGCCAGACCGACTCCCTCTTCCCGCTGGGCCAGGCGGACGAGGCGGCACACCGGATCAGGGCCAACGGCGCACCCGTGTCGGTCGACTGGATCGCCGGCGGACACGACGGCGGCGACGAGGAGGGCAAGCGGATCAACGGGCGGATCGCCTCCTGGTTCGACCGCTACCTCAAGGGCGACAAGGGCGCCGGCACCGGACCCGCCTTCCGGGTCACCCGGACCGGCGGGGTCGACTCGACCGATGGAGCCGCGCAGTTGAGGGGCGCGAGCAGCGGAAGCTACCCCGGTCTGGAGAGCGGCGGGCATCCGCTCGCGCTCACCGGCCGTGAGCAGACCGTGCAGAATCCGGCGGGCGGCGCCCCGCCCGCGATCTCCGCGCTGCCGGGCGTCGCCGCGCTTTCCCAGCTCTCCGGGCTCGGGGTGGGAGTCTCACTGGACTTCCCCGGCCAGTACGCGCACTTCGACTCGGCGCCGCTGCCCGCCGCGCTCACCGTCACCGGCGCACCGAAGGCCAGAATCCGGGTCAAGTCGTCCGCGCCGGACGCCGTGCTCTTCGCCAAGGTGTACGACGTGCCGCCCAGCGGCAAGCAGCAGGTACTGCCCCACCAGCTCGTCTCCCCGGTCCGTATCACCGGCGCGAAGGCGGGCCGCACCGTCGAGCTGACCCTGCCCGCCGTCGACCACAAGGTCGAGGCCGGACACCGGCTGCGGCTGGTCCTCGCGTCGACCGACCTCGGCTACGCGTCCCCGGCATCCCCCGCCACGTACTCCGTCTCGCTCGACGGACCGCTGACCGTCCCCACGGTGCCCGCGCTGCGCACGGCGGGCGCCGGATTCCCCTGGTGGGTGTGGGGACTTCCCGCGCTGGGCGCGCTGATCGCGGTCGCCCTGCTCGTCCCGCGGCGCCGGGCGGTGCCCGCGCCCGACCCCGCGCTGGCGCAGCTGCCGCTGCGGATCACCGGACTGACCAAGAAGTACGCCAGGTCCACCGAGCGGTACGCGGTCCGCGACCTCTCCTTCGAGGTCGGGAAGGGCCAGGTCCTCGGCCTGCTCGGACCCAACGGCGCGGGCAAGACCACCACGCTGCGGATGCTGATGGGGCTCATCACACCGGACGGCGGCGAGATCCGGGTCTTCGGCCATGTGATCAGGCCGGGTGCGCCCATCCTCTCGCGGGTCGGCGCTTTCGTGGAGGGCGCCGGGTTCCTGCCGCATCTCTCCGGGCGGGCCAACCTCGATCTGTACTGGCAGGCCACCGGCCGCCCCACCGAGGACGCACATGCCGCCGAGGCGCTGGAGATCGCCGGCCTCGGCGACGCTCTGGACCGCGCGGTCCGTACGTACTCACAGGGCATGCGGCAGCGGCTCGCCATCGCCCAGGCCATGCTGGGCCTGCCCGACCTGCTGATCCTGGACGAGCCGACGAACGGGCTCGACCCGCCGCAGATCCGCGAGATGCGGGACGTGATGATCCGCTACGCGGCCGAGGGCCGGACCGTGATCGTCTCCAGCCATCTGCTGGCCGAGGTCGAACAGTCCTGCACCCATCTGGTCGTCATGGACCACGGACAGCTCGTCCAGGCCGGACCGGTCGCCGAGATCACCGGCAGCGGGGACACCCTCCTCGTCACCGCCGCCGAGGAGATCACCGAGGCCCTGGCCGAGAAGGTGGCGGCGCTGCCCGGCATCGGCTCCGCCGTACGGACCGACGACGGGCTGCTCGTCCGGCTCGACGGCGCCACCCCGGCCGCCCTCATCGCCGAACTGCTGCGCCTGGAGGTGCCGTTGACCGGTGTGGGGGCGCACCGCCGCCTGGAGGACGCGTTCCTCACCCTGATCGGAGGCCAACCGGCATGAGCACGACCGCACCTTCGGGCCCCGCTCTCCCGGGCCCCGCCCGCTCCGGCCCCGCACCGGCCACCGCACCCGGATACCGGGCACGGCACACGCTGCCGCTGCGGGTCGAGGCGGAACGGCAGATCAGGCGCCGGCGCACCCTGGCGATGGGCGCGGTGCTCGTCGCCCTGCCGTTCATCCTGGTCGCGGCGTTCGCCGTCGGCGGTACGCCGAGCGGCAGCGGCCGGAACGGGCCGACGCTCCTCGACACCGCGACCTCGTCGGGCGCCAACTTCTCGGCGACCTGCCTGTTCGTCTCGGCCGGCTTCCTGCTGGTGGTGCCGGTCGCGCTGTTCTGCGGCGACACGGTGGCATCGGAGGCCGGCTGGTCCTCGCTGCGGTATCTGCTCGCCGCGCCCGTGCCGCGTGCCCGGCTGCTGTGGAGCAAACTCACGGTGGCGCTGGTCTTCAGTCTGGCCGCGATGGTGGTGCTGCCGCTGGTGGCCCTCGCGGTGGGCACGGTCGCGTACGGCTGGGGGCCGCTGGAGCTGCCCACCGGGGGCTCGCTCGCCGCGGGGGACACGGTGGGGCGGCTGGCGCTCGTGGTGGCCTTCATCTTCGTCTCCCAACTGGTCACGGCTGGGCTGGCGTTCTGGCTCTCGACCAGGACGGACGCGCCGCTGGGGGCGGTCGGCGGCGCGGTCGGCCTGACCATCGTCGGAAACGTCCTGGACGCGGTGACCGCACTCGGCTCCTGGCGCGACTTCCTGCCCGCGCACTGGCAGTTCGCCTGGGCGGACGCGCTCCAGCCGCAGATCGAATGGGGCGGCATGGTCAGGGGCGCGGCCGTCTCCGTGGCGTATGCGCTGGTCCTCTTCGCGCTGGCCTTCCGGGGGTTCGCCCGCAAGGACATCGTGTCGTAGCGGTCCGGCCCGCCCCGGGGCGGGCCGCGCGATCGTGCGAAAGGCCGGAAAGAGCGCGCCCGCCGGGGGCCGAGTTGGTGGGTTCTCCCTATGGGGCCTGAGCCCGGGAACCCTCTAGCGTCGAGCCCAGGAATCGTCGGGTGTGCCGCCGAGGTGTGCTGTGCCACGGATCCTGCCCGGCTCTGCGGAATGAGAGTGCGTGACAAGCACAGCGGGCAAGCTCGGACATGCCGTGCGCGACGGCGGAGTGCCGCCGGTACTGGCCGCCGCCTTCCTCTGGGGCACGGTCGGCCCCGCCGAGATCCTGGCCGGGAGCACTGCGTCGCCGGTGGCGATCGGCGCGTGCCGGATGCTCGTCGGGGGCCTCGTCCTGGGGCTGTTCACCGCGCGGTGGGCGGGGATCCGTACCCTGTGGCAACGGTCGGCCCGGTGGTGGATGCTGGTGAGCGTCCTGGTCACGGCGGCCTTCCAGGCGTGCTTCCTGGAGGCGGTGGACCGCAGCGGCGCCGCCCTCGCGACCGCCGTCACCTTCGGGACGGTCCCGGTCGTGACGGGCGTGTGCGGGCGGGTCCTGAACGGCGAACGGCTCAGCGGGCGCTGGACCTGCGGAACGGTCTGCGCCATCGGCGGTATCGCGCTGCTCCTCCTGCCGCCGGACGGCGGGCCGGCCCACGGCGCGGGGATCCTGCTCGGGCTGGTCGCCGGGGCCAGCTTCGGTGTCTACATCTCGGCGACCAAACGGCTCGGCGACCGGGGCGCCGACACCACGGCCGCCGCCCCCGCGAGTGTGCTGTGTGCCGGAATCCTGGTCTCGCCCTGGATCCTCGCCCGCCCGGACGGGCTCGCCGAACCGCGTGCGCTGGTCCTGGTCGGCTGGCTGGCCCTGGCCACGACCGCGCTGGGCTATCTGCTGTTCACCAGGGGCGTGGTCCGGATCAGCGGCGCCACCGCCGGCACCCTCAGCCTGGCGGAACCCCTGGTCGCGACCGTACTGGGCATCGCGCTGCTCGGGGAGCGGCCGAGCCCGTCCGCGGTGGCGGGCGCGGTGCTCCTGCTGGGCGGGCTGGTCCTGGTCTCCGCCCCGGTCCGGACCTCCGGTACGCGGGGCGGAGAAGGCCACGCCTCCCGCGCCGCCCGGACGGGAGCGGGCGAGGAGGCGTAGCCGTACGGAGGGACATGCCGGATGCCGGTCAGCGGTCCTGGTAGGACGCCATGGCGTCGTTCACCCTGGGGGAGAAGAACAGCGGGCCGATCGCGTCCGCCCAGGCCATCCCCTCCGGGGTCAGCCGCAGCACTCCGCCGTCGTCGACGACCCAGCCCCGCCCGGTGACCAGCGCGAACTGGGCGGGGAAGTCGTCCTGCGGAAGGGTGCCGAACTGCCGCCGGTAGCGCTCGACGTTCATTCCGTCGGCCTCAAGCAGCAGATGCAGGATGAGCATGCGGCGGCGCTCGTCGTCGTCCATACGGAACGACCACTGCGCGCGCCGGAACGTGTCGGTGGGCGTCGCGATGTAGTCGTCGATGATGCGCCTGACCTCCGGCACGGCCACCGCGTAGTCGGTCGTGTAGTGCAGATCGGTGGTGAACGACCTTGCGCCGACGCCCAGTCCGACCATCCCGGCCTGCTGGTTGTACTCGCTGATGCTGCTGTCGTCGGCGCCGTCCACAGCGGCGGTGCCGATACGGCTGAAGACCCGCATGGACGTCTGCCGGTAGCCGGCCGCGAGCAGGTACTCCCGGCCGTAGCGGTAGAGCCGCAGCCGCTGCTCGTCCCAGAGTTCGCCGCTCTTGTCGTGGCGGGCCATGAGCCCGGTCAGCGGGCGCACGTACAGCGGGTAGAGGTAGATCTCCTCGGGCTCCCAGCCGAGCGCGGCGTCCAGCGACACCGTGAAGCTCTGCTCGGTCTGGCCGTCGATACCGTAGATCAGGTCGATGTTGAGGATGGGGAAGGCGGCCTCCTTCAGCCGGCCCAGCGCCGCCTCCACCTCCGTCCGCTTCTGCGGCCGTACGGCTGCCCGCGCCTCCTCGTCGACGAAGCTCTGCACCCCGATGCTCAGCCGGGTGGCGCCGCGCTCCCGGAGGACCGCTATCCGGTCGGCGGTGGCGGTGGCGGGGGAGGTCTCGACGGACCACGGTACGGCCCTGAGGTCCGCTCCCATCACGTTCTCGCAGATGTCGCAGAGCCGGACCAGTTCGCCGGCGGTGAGGTACGTCGGGGTGCCGCCGCCGAACGCCGCGAGGGTGAACTCCGGTGTGCCGTTGGCCTCCAGGGCCTCCCGGGTGACGCGGGCCTGCCGCTCCAGGGTGGTCAGGAAGTCGCGGGTGACCTCCTCGGGCGCGCCGGTGCGGGTGAAGAGGTTGCAGAAGCCGCAGCGCATCTCGCAGAACGGGATGTGGACGTAGAGGGAGAGGGAGTCGAGCCGCTCCCCGGCCCACAGATCGGTGAGGAGCGGGCGCTCCGTCCCGAGCCGGTAGGCCTTCTGGTGCGGGTAGGCGTACACGTACTGCTTGTACGGCGTGGTCGGTTCATCGGGAGTCGGTTCATCGCGAACGGAACGGGAGATGTGGACCGGTAAAGAGGATGTCACTTCCGTGGTGCTTCCTTCCGGAGTCGATCGGATCCCTTGGTCAGTCGCGCCCAGTGACAGCATGATCGACTGAGCGTCACGGAGCGCATGGGACGAAGCCCCGAACTATTTGGCCCCCTCTTTGCCCGATTTTGGCGCTTCGGTGACTTGGCGAAATATCCCGCCTCTGCGAATGAGGCGTCTGCGTCCCCTGCGGGAAGGGGAGTTGGGCTGAAACTCCGGCCGGTCTGTGCTCACCATGTCGTCCATGAAGCGACTACTCATAGCGGCCGGCGGTGGCGGGGACGCCATCGCGACGGCGATGGTGCACGCCGCTCTGCACGGGCCGGACGAGCCCGCCCTCGTGCTGACGTATGCCTGGGAGCGGCTGGTCGTGGACCCGGTGCCGGGTCCGCGCAGGCCGTCCGACTTCACCGGAACCGTCCCGGCCGGGCCTGTCCTGCGCCTGGTGACCCCGGGCTCCGCCCCCCGCCCGCCCGCCGGTTCGCTCCTGCCGCGGCTCGCGGGCGATCTGCGGCCCGCGCTGGGGCTGCTCGACCCGTACGAAGGGGCGCTGGGGCTCGCGCGGCAGATCCAGGAGGCCGCCGCCCACTGCGGCGCCGGGCAGGTCGATGTGGTCGACGTCGGTGGCGACATCCTGGCCAACGGTACGGAGCCCACGCTGCGCAGCCCGCTCGGTGACGCACTGGTCCTCGCTGCCTGCGCGCACACCGGCATCTCCACCGCGGTGCATGTCGCGGGCCCGGGGCTCGACTCCGAGGTGCCCGAGGCCGCTCTGCTGCCCCTGCTCGGCGACCCGCTGCACACCCTGACCCCTGCGGACACGCTGTCCGTGCAGGCGGTCTTCGACTGGCATCCGTCGGAGGCGGGCGCGCTGCTGGTCGCGGCGGCGCGGGGGATACGCGGAGTCTGCGGGACCCGGGACGCCCCGCAGCCCGTCACGCTCGGCGATGCCAGCCCGTGCGTCTACCGGCTCACTCTGGAGCGGGCTCTGGAACTAAACCCGCTGGCAAGGGAGTTGGCGGGAAGCGCGACTCTCGCGGAGGCGGAGCGGGCGAGTGAACGGGTCTGCGGCTTCTCGGAGATCGCCCGGGAACGGGCACGCGCGGCCCGGCTGTACGAGGATGCCCGCGACGCCGAGGTCCGGGGCGACCGGGGGGCCGAGGACGCCCGCGACGCCGGGGAAGCCCGGGGCGGCCATGGCGGCCAGGACTCACGGGGCGCCCGGGACGCCGAAGACGCCCACGAGGCCCAGGACTTACGGGGTGCCCAGGGTCGCCGGGGCACGCAGGACTGCCGGGGCGACGGGGCCGCGTCCGGCGAACTCCGGCCCCTGGCCGAGCGCTTCACCGCGTGGGAGCGGCGCACGGCGGCAGCGGGGATCGCCTATGTCACCACCCGGCGTATCGCGGAGGAACTGGCCCTGACCCCGGCGGAGCTGACAGAACTCCGCCATGACCTCAGCGCCTCCCCGGCCCGGCACACTCCGCCGCTCTGGCGGCTGGCGCCCGGGTAGACCCCGGCCCGGACCGCCCCGCACGCCCACCCCCGACACACCGCCCCCGCGCACTGTCCCCGTATGCCGCCCCCGACACACCGTCCCCGTGTACTGTCCCTGCACGCCGCCCCCGACATACCGTCCCCGTGTACTGTCCCCGCACAGCACCGCGGTGAAGAGCGGCGGCGCTGCGCGGGGACCGGCCTGCGGAACGTGTGGCACAGCCCGCGCCCACGGTGGCAGCGGCGGGGCACAGCCCGCCCACAGTGGCAGCGGCGGGGGACGCTCCTACAGGTCGAACTCGGTCGGGGCGATGCCCAGCGCGAAGCACGCCTCGCGGACCACGGCCTGCTCGGACTTGTCGAAGTCCCCGTCGGCGCCGCCGATCACGATGCCGATCTGGATGACGGCGCGCGCCTCGGTGGGCTTCTTGCTGACCTTGCCGATGGTCTGCAGAATGCTGACCTTGCCGAAGTCGAAGTCGGCGGTGAGCTTCTGGCAGTAGTCGTTGAAACGCGTCTGCAGATCGTCCGCCGTGAAGTTCTGCAGAACCTCATTGGTGGTGATCAGCGCGGCGACGCGCTGCCGCTCCACGGGGTCGATCGAGCCGTCGGCCGCGGCGACCAGCGCGCACATGGCCATGCTGGCATCCCGGAATCCGCCGCTCTTGAGGTCGTTCTTCTTCGCGTCGAGCTGCGTCTGCATCGTCTTCGCAGAGTCCTTCAAGCGGTCCCACAGGGCCATCAGCCGTCTCCTCGTTCACCACGTGACCATTTTGATCACTCTTTACGGAGTGACAACGGCCGGGCCTCCCAGGAAGTGCCCGCCCCCGTGACCACTTCGGGGTGTCCTCGGAGTACGGACGGCGGGTCCGGTGCGCGTGGCAGACTGGCTGTCCGATGAACCTCGACGCCACCGACCTCGCGCTCGTCCACCTCCTCCAGGAGGACGGCCGCACGTCCTACGAGACGCTCGCCGCCCGCGTCGGCCTGTCCCGCGCCGCCGCCCGCGCACGGGCGCTGCGACTGACCGAGGACGGGGTCCTGCGGATCGTCGGTGTCATCCATCCCGCGGTGCTCGGCCGCACGGTCAGCGCCCATGTGGCCGTCGATGTCGTCGGCCCCGCCGAGCCCGTGGCGCGGACCGTGGCCGGGCTCTCCGAAGCGGTCTTCGTGACGCTCACCGCGGGCCGGCGCCCAGTCGTCGCGGAGCTGCGTACCTCCGACTTCGACGCGCTGAGCAGGCTGGTCGCGGACGTGGCACGGCTGCCCGGGGTGCGGGGCGTCGACACGACCCCGTACACCCGTGTGCTCAAGGACCCCTATCTTCCGGTGACTTCGCCCGGTGCGGTGAGTCTCGACGAGACGGACCACGCGATCCTGCGGGCGCTCCAGACCGACGGGCGCATGTCCTACGCCGAGTTGGCCGACCGCATCGCCATGTCGGCCGCGGCCGCGCGGGCCCGCTCGCTGCGGCTGCTGGACGCCGGTGTCTTCCGGGTCGCCGCCCTGGTCCGCCCGGGGACCCTCGGCATGGGCCACCTCGCGGGCTTCTCGCTGCGCCGTGCCGGAGACGGTCACGGCACGGCAGGCGTGGGCGGTCTGCTGGCCACCGAGCAGGTGCAGTTCGCCGCGGCGTGTGTGGGCCGGGCGGACGTCATCGGCACGGTGGGCGGCGAGACCCTCGCCGATGTGCTGGCCTCGCTGGAGAGGCTGCGCGCCCTGGACGGCGTACACGGGCTGGAGAGCTGGCTCCATCTGGAACTGGTCAAGGAACGCTACGACTCCCTGACGGGCTGACGCCGCCCCGCCTCATCGGTACGTGCCCCACCTCACCAACACTTACCCCGCCTCGCCGGTGGCGCCCCGCCGTACCACTACGCACCCGGCCCGACCACTACGCATCCCGCCGTACCACTACGCACCCGGCCGCACCCGAGTGCCCGGCTCAGGCCCGAGCGCCGGGGCCGGGCCTGTGCCGCCGTTTCCCGCGCGCCCCTCCCTGGCCGCACGCGCTTCGCTCGCACCCGCTCCCCACCGCAAGCGAAAAGTTCACCACCTTCCCCTCTGGCGAATATTTCGCTCGCGTCGTACTGTCGCAGTCAGCGGATCGCTCGTACGTGTATGTCTCGGGCATCGATCCGCTTCCCGTGGCGCCGAGCCGCCCGGCGCCGACCGTCCCGCAGACGCAGACGCAGACGCAGACGCAGACGCAGACGCAGGACGCAGACGCAGGACGCCGGCCCCGGCGCCCGCCCACCGGGAGCGCACGCCCCTCCCCGTCCAACCGGAGCACCCACATGGCCACCACGCCCGCAGCACACCCGGACCGCACCCTTCTCGTCACCGGCGGCACCGTCCACACCCTCACCCCGGCGGGCCGCGCCGAGGCCCTCGCGGTGCGCGGTGAGCGCATCGTGCACGCGGGCACCGCCGAGGAGTGCCGGGCCGCACTGGACGGCCGCGTGGACGAGCGGCTGGACCTCGGCGGACGGCAGCTGATGCCCGGCTTCGTCGACGCGCACTGCCACCCGGTGATGTACGGACAGAACCTCGCCTGGGCCGACGTACGGCCCGAGACCGTCACGGACATCGACTCGCTGGTCGCCGCGCTCCGCGGCCACGCGGAAGGGCTCCGCGCGGACGCCCCGCTGCGCGGCTTCGGTTACGAGCACCGCAGGCTGGCCGAGGGCCGCCACCCCACCTGCCAGGACCTCGACCGGGTCGCCACCGACCGCGAGGTCTACGTGATGAACGCGTCGGGCCACGGCGGCGTCGTGAACACCTACACCCTGCACAAGTACGGCATCACCGCCGGAACCCCCGACCCGCTCGGCGGCCGCATCGGCCGCACGGCATCGGGCGAGCCCAACGGCGAGCTGTGGGACGGCGCCTGCGATCTGCTGACGGGCCCGGACGGTGTGAAGATCACCAACCACGGGCCCAACTTCCACCTGGACGACCCCGC
This sequence comes from Streptomyces sp. NPDC059398, assembly GCF_042751845.1. Lineage (NCBI taxonomy): Bacteria > Bacillati > Actinomycetota > Actinomycetes > Kitasatosporales > Streptomycetaceae > Streptomyces > Streptomyces sp. NPDC059398. Next base: position 36,542 of record NZ_JBHYWP010000013.1, read on the forward strand.
CGACATCATGCGCGGCCATCTGCTCCGCGCCCAGCAGACCTTCCTCGCCGCCGGGGTCACCACCATCGGCGACGCCCAGGCGTCCCGCCGCGAGCTCTCCACGTACCTGCGCGCCCGGGACGCCGGTGACCTGCGGATGCGCACCTCCGTCTATCTGACGTCGGCGCTCCTCGACACCGCACTCGACCTCGGGCTGAGCAGCGCGCTCGGCGACGACCAGCTGCGGATCCAGGGCGTCAAGCTCTACGCGGACGGCACCCTGGGCGGCTGGACGGCGTACTTCCCCGAGGGGTACGCGGCCGACTGCTGCAACCACGGGCAGCTCTACCACGACCCCGCCGAATACGCGGACCTGGTGCTGCGCGCCCACCGGGCCGGCTTCCAGACCGCGACCCACGCACAGTCCCCGTACGCGATCGGCATGGTCCTGGACGCCGTCGAGAAGGCGCTCGCCGACACGCCCCGCACCGACCCCCGGCACCGCGTCGAACACTGCGGGCTGCCCACCGACGACGAGATCATCCGCATGCGGGAGCTGGGCGTGCACGCCGTGCTCCAGCCGCAGCACCACCTCCGTACCGGCGACGGCACGCTCACCGCGATCGGTGAGATGGGTCACCGCTACAACCCGGCGGGTCTGCTCCAGGCCGCGGGCACGGAGTTCGCCTTCAGCTCGGACGCGCCCGTCGCGCCGCCCCGCCCGTTCGAGGCGGTGGCCGCCGCCGCGAGCCGGGAGACCGTGCTCGGCACCCGGCTCGGCACCCCGGAGATGCGGCTCGCCGTCGCCGACGGCATCCGGGCGCATACCCTCGGCGGGGCGCGGGCGCTGCACCGCGAGCACGAGGTCGGCAGCCTGCGCCCCGGAGCCTTCGCCGACTTCGTCGTCACGGCAGCCGACCCGTACCGGACCGACGACCTCGCCCGGCTCGCCACGGCCGGCGTCGACGAGACCTGGATCGGCGCCCGCCGGGTCTGGTCCGCTCAGCCCTGACCGGCCCGCTCCGACTGCCGGCCCTGACTGCCGGTCCACACCGCGCGCGCAGTCCTGACCGGCCGGTCACCCGCCGGCCGCCGCCCACTGAACCCGGGCTGTTCACCGATTACGGCACCCCGCGCCCGCCCGCCACGGCGGCCGCCACCGTGAAGGAGCACCACCGATGAGCACCACCGCACAGCCGGACCGGCCGGGGACCGGCACGGCAGAACGCACCGGCGGCCTCGCAGCGGGCGCGGTCGAACAGCACGGCTACGACTTCATCCCGGAGTCCGAGCGGTACATGACCCCGCGCCAACTGGGCTTCTTCTGGGCCGGGATCAACTCCTACCAGTTCTTCTTCGTGCTCGGCGCGGGCGCCGTCGCCCTCGGCCTCTCCCTCGTCCAGGCCCTGGTCGCCGTGGTGGTGGGCAACGCCCTGTTCGCCCTCGTCGCGTACAGCTCGATCGCCGGGCCGCGCGCCGGACTGCCCGCGCTCACCCTGAGCCGGGCGCCGTTCGGCGTGTTCGGCAACCGCGTCAATGCGCTGTTCACCTGGGCCATGTCGCTGGGCTTCAAGACGGTCAACGGCCTCCTCGGGGTCTTCGCCGTACTCGCCCTCTTCGACCGGCTCGGCTGGCACCACTCAGGCGCCCCGGGCAAGGTCCTGGCGACGCTGCTCGTCCTCGGGGTGGCCATCGTCATCGCGGTCACCGGACACCGGCTCCTCGTCAAGGTACAGCCGTACTTCGCGGTCGTGGTGGCCGTGGTCTTCGCGCTGCTGCTCTGCTTCACCATCGGCGGGGTGGACTGGAACTGGCACCCGCCGCACCACGCGGGAGGCGGCGGCAACTGGCTCGCGCTGATCGTCTCCGCCGCCGCCCTGATCGCCTCCGGATCGCTCTCCTACCTGGTGGTCTCGCCGGACTACGCCCGCTACCTCCCCTCGGACACCCCGGTCCGCAAGGTCTTCCCCCGGGTGCTGGGCGGCGGCGCCGGAATGGCCGTCTACCTGGGCATCGCGGGGGTCCTGGTCGCGACCCGTACGGACCTCACCGACCCGGTGGCGGGCGTCCGGCCGCTGGTGCCCGGCTGGCTGTACGTCCTCTACATCGCGGCCTGCTTCCTCGGCTCGATCTCCAACAACGCCTCGGTCTTCTACTCGTCGGGCCTGGCCATCCAGGCCATCGGCATCCCGCTCAAGCGCTGGCTCGCCACGGCCCTGGACGCCACCCTGGCGCTGGCCGCGGTGCTGCTGATCCTCTTCGTGTACGACTTCGAGACCGCGCTGAACGAGTTCCTCTCGCTGGTCAACGTCTGGGCCGGCCCGTTCGCCGCCGTCTGGATCGTGGACGGCGTTCTGCGCCGCTGGCACTACGACCACCACGACATCCACACCAGCGACCGCAGCAGCCGCTACTGGGGTACCGGCGGGGTCAACGTCCAGGGCCTGACCGCGCTCGCCTGCGGGATGGCCACCGGTCTGCTCACCATCAACTCGCCCCTCCTGCACAGCTGGCTGAGCGGCCGGCTGGGCGGCGCCGACCTCTCCTGGATCCTGCCGATCCTGGTCTCGGGAGCGGCCTATCCGCTGCTGGCGGGGCGGCGGGTGCGCGGGGAGCAGGACCGGGGAGCAGGGGCGGCGGGCTGCCCGTAGCGGTGAGCCGCACGTATCGCCCCACACCCATCGGCAGCAAAATATTTCGGTACCCGATGTAATATTGCCCTGTGGGTACGAGTGGAGGAGACGAGAGCGGGCGCACGCCGCCCACCGGTGGGCGGCACCCGTCGTGGACGGCCGTCCTCCTGAGGGAGCGCGCCAGGCCGGAACGGATCAGGGTGCGGCCCGGGGCTTGGTGGCTCGCGGTGGCGACGGTGTGCTTCGGCGCGTTCATGGGGCAACTGGACGCGAGCATCGTGACGTTGACGTACGGCAGTGTGCGTACGGAGTTCCACGCCTCGCTCGCCGCGGTCGAGTGGGTCTCCCTCGCGTATCTGCTCACGCTGGTCGCGCTGCTCGTCCCGGTCGGCCGGCTGTCGGACGCGTACGGGCGCAAGCTCTTCTATCTCTACGGGTTCGTGGTCTTCACCGCGGCCTCGGCGGCCTGCGGTCTCGCCCCTTCGCTGGCGACGCTGGTGGCCTTCCGGGTGGTGCAGGCGGCGGGCGCGGCGATGATGCAGGCCAACAGCGTGGCGCTGGTGGCCACCAGCGCACCGAGAGACCGGATGCGGACCGCGCTCGGCGTCCAGGCCGCTGCCCAGGCGCTGGGTCTCGCGCTGGGGCCGACGGTCGGCGGCGCCCTGGTGGCGACGCTCGGCTGGCGCTGGGTCTTCGGCATCAACGTGCCCATCGGTCTGGTCGCGCTGGTCGCCGGGCACTATCTCCTGCCGAGGACGCACAGCCGGTCGCGGTCGGACGGCTTTGACCGGGCGGGCCTTGCGCTGCTGATCGTGGCGACGACCAGCGGGCTGCTCGGCGTCTCGGCCGCATCGGGTCTTCCGGTGCCCGGCTGGGGCGTCGCCGTGCTGTTCGTCGTGGCCGCCGGGGCGGGCTGGGCGTTCGCGGTACGGCAGCGGGTGGCCGCCGTACCGCTCATCGACCTGGCGCTGTTGCGGGTACGGGCGGTGTCGTCCGGGCTGACCGGCGCGCTCTCCGGCTATCTGGTGCTCTTCGGGCCGCTGGTCCTGGTCCCGGTCGTGCTGACCGGCGGCGGCTCGTCGGAGCTGACCGCGGGGTTCGTGCTGACCGCCCTGCCGGTCGGCTTCGCGGTCGCCGCGACGGCCGCCGACCGGGCCCTGCCCGCCGCACTGGGCGACCGCGGCCGCTGTGTCCTGGGCGCCCTGGTCTGCGTGGCCGCGCTGGGCGCGATGGCCCTGGCGCCGCTGACGCCCGGCCCGCTGGTGCTGCTCCTCGCGGTCCTGGGGCTGGGGCTCGGCATCTTCACCCCCGCCAACAACACGCTGATCATGGGAGCGATACCGGCGCGCTCGTCGGGTACCGGCGGCGGACTGGTCAATATGGCCCGCGGCCTGGGCACCGCCCTGGGCGTCGCGCTGGTCACCCTGGCCCTGCACATCGCCCCACCGCACGGGGTGCCGGACGGCCCGCGCTGGGCCGTGCTCGTGCTGCTGGCGGCGGCGCTGGTGGCGGTGTACGCGGCCTGCTCGGGGCCGCGCCGCGCGGAGGCGGCCCGGTCGCTCACGTAGCGGTGGCGCGCGTCACTTCTCCGTAGGACCACGGCGACCGGGCGGCGAGGCGGGCTGCGGCGCACCGCCCTCGGAGCGGGCGCCCGCATCTGCGCCTGTATCTGTGTCTGTGTCTACGTCCGCGTTCACGTCCGCGTTCACGTCTGCTTCGGAGACGGCGTTGGATTCGGTGGAAGCGCCGGAGCCGGTGTCCGCGCGGCCGTGGGTGGCGATCAGGTAGATGAGCGCCCCGGCGAACAGCACGGCGGAGACCCAGTCGTTCAGCCGCAGCCCCAGGAAGTGGTTGGCGTGGTCGATCCGCAGGGCCTCGATCCAGGCCCGCCCGGCGGTGTACGCCAGCACATAGCAGGCGAACAGCCGCCCCCTGCGCGGCCGGTAACGCCGGTCGAGCCAGAGCAGCAGGGCCATCACGCCGAGATCCCACAGGGACTCGTAGAGAAACGTCGGGTGGTAGAAAGCCACATTCGGGCTGGTGTCCGGCCGGTGCGCGGGATCGATCAGCAGGGCCCAGGGCAGATGGGTGGGGCCACCGAACAGCTCCTGGTTGAAGTAGTTGCCCCACCGCCCCATCGCCTGCGCCAGCACCAGACCGGGAGCGGCGGCATCCGCGAAGTCCGCCAGCTTGATCCCCCGGCGTCTGCACCCCAGCCAGGCGCCCACCGCGCCAAGGGCGACAGCACCCGGGATGCCGAGTCCGCCGTCCCAGATGTACAGCGCCCGGATGGGCTGCTTCCCGGCGGCGAAGTACAGCTCGGGGTCGGTGATGACGTGGTAGAGCCGCCCGCCCAGCACTCCGAAGGGCACCGCCCACAGCGCGATGTCGGCGATGTGGTCCCGGTTCCCGCCGCGGGCCGCCCAGCGACGGCCGGTCAGCCACACCCCGGCGAAGATTCCGGCGATGATGCAGAGCGCGTAGGCCCGGATCGGGAAGGGCCCGAGGTGCCAGACGCCCTGGGAAGGGCTGGGAAGGTACGCCAGGTTCATCGGCGGGACCGCTCTCGATGTGAGGTTGCCGACCGGGGCCGGAGTAACCCGGACGAGATTACATCGGACACCGAATCTTCGGCCGGTGACGGCGGCTGGACCGGTTCAGGGGCGGCGGGGTCAGTAAAGTTCGCGTATGCCGCCCCAGCCCCGTTCCGGGACCCGTAAGCCGCCGAAGGACCACACGTCCGACGCGCGGCTGCTCACCGAGGCCGTCACGCGTCTGCGCCGTTCCCTGCGGGCGTCGATCCGTACCGACTACCCGTGGGAGACCCTGCCCATGGCCCAGGTCGAGCTGCTCCAGGTCCTCGCGGAGCACTCCCCGGCCCGCATCAGCGACCTGGCCACCCGCCAGCATCTGGCGGCCAGTACGGTCTCGGGCCTGATCGGGCAGATGATCACGGCCGGTCTGGTGACCCGTGATGTCGACTCCGCCGACCGCAGGGCCTCCGTGGTCGTCCTCACCGACGCGGGCCGCGCCCAGCTCACCGCCTGGGCCCAGGCACACGAACGCCGTCTGGGTGCCGCCCTGGCAGCCCTGGGCGACGCCGACCGCGACACGGTCCGCGCGGCACTGCCCGCCCTGCTCCGGATCGCGGAACACCTGGACGACACCGGGGAATGAGGTGAGCCGTACCCGCCCCGCCCCGCACCGCTGAAGCGGTCCCAGCCGTCCCAGCGGTCTCAGTTGAGGCTTGCGTCGGCGGTACGGCGCCCGCCGGCATAGGTCGTGACGCGGTAGGCGTAGCCACCAGGGGTGAGGTAGAGCGCGTGCTGGGTCGCCCCGAGAGGGTCACCGGCCGGCACGTCCACCCAGCCGATCAGGACGGACTGCGGGGTCGGCACCCGTACCTCGGCGAGCCCCGCGATCACCTTGGGGTCGAGCGAAACGGTGCGCAGCTCGAACAGCCCCCCGCTCTTCCACAGTTCATCGGAATCGGCGGGGGAAAACGTTGTGTTGCTCATGACTTCTCCTGTCGATCGTTCGAAACGCTGTGTGTGCGACGGGTGCCACTCTGCCGAGGGCATCCTGAAGCTGGGCTGAAGCATCCTGAAGCCGTCTTCAGGTTCGGCTCGCAGGGCGGCGGGCATGCGGCTGCCCGCCGTGGGGACGGGCGGGGGCGGGGTGCTGAAGAGAACGGGAAAAGCGAAGAGAACGGGAAGGCCGCGGCGAGGAAGAGGCTCGGGCGGAGCGGGCCGGAGCGCGCGCGTAACGGTGTTCCGGGCGGCGAAGGGCTCGGCTGCGGTGCCCCTTACGCCGCCACTACGTCGTTCCCGCTACGTTCCCCAGACCTGAGGAACCAGACCTGAGGAACCAGACCTGAGGACCAGGCCACAAGAAAAGGCCCTCCCGGCGGGAGGGCCCGGCCGCAGTGCGGCGAGAGTGCCCCCGGCAGGACTCGAACCTGCGGCCAAGCGCTTAGAAGGCGCCTGCTCTATCCACTGAGCTACGGGGGCCGGATCGTGGCCTCGGCGGCCTGGAGCCCCGGTTGTACGGGTGCGTGACCTTGCCGGGGACCAGGATAGGGCTCCATTCACCTGCTCCCCGTTGCTTCACCTCCGTGGCACGATGTGGAGGTTCAGTGAAGCGAACTGATAATCGCAGGCGGGTGCGGATCGCGCACGGCTTTTGGCCCCTCGGATCCCGGGTGTTGTGCAGTCGTTATGCCTGCGTCCCACTCGTCCCGAGTGTCCCAGGTCTCCGAACGGCCCCTAAAGCCCCCGATTGACGCGCACAAGTGGCTATACGCTTCAAAAAGCCAACCAAATTGGGCATTCTTCGCATGTGGTGACCTTGGATGTACGGCCTCAGCTGATTGACGCACTCTCCGCCCTGCGTGACCGAGTCGCCGCCGTGCGCCTTCCGCTTCCGCTGCCGGGCGCGCCGCGCGCCCGCCGGACGCGGACCGAGCTGCTCGCGCAGCTCGACGACTACCTGGTGCCCCGGCTCAGAGCCCCGCAGGCGCCCCTGCTCGCGGTGATCGGCGGCTCGACCGGCGCGGGAAAGTCCACGCTCGTCAACTCGCTGGTCGGGCGCCGGGTAAGCGAGGCCGGAGTGCTGCGGCCCACCACCCGGACCCCGGTCCTGGTCTGCCACCCCGAGGACCACCACTGGTTCTCGGGGCCGCGTGTGCTGCCGCGCCTCACCCGCGTATGGCTTCCGCAGCAGGACGACACGGGCGACGACGGCCACCCGGAGCCGCACGGCGCGGCCGGTGGTGCGCTGCGGGTCGAGATGGCGTCGAACCTGCCGCGCGGGCTCGCCCTGCTGGACGCCCCCGACATCGACTCGCTGGTCGCCGGCAACCGGGCGCTGGCCGCCGAGTTGATCTGCGCGGCCGACATCTGGGTCATGGTGACCACCGCGTCCCGGTACGCCGACGCCGTGCCCTGGCATCTGCTGCGTACCGCGAAGGAGTACGACGCGACCCTCGTCACCGTCCTCGACCGGGTGCCCCACCAGGTCGTCGGAGAGGTGTCACGGCAGTACGGCGCGCTGCTCACCCGGGCCGGGCTCGGGAGCGCCCCGCGCTTCACGATCCCCGAACTGCCCGAGTCCGCGGGCGGCGGCAGCGGACTGCTGCCCACCACCGCCGTGGCACCGCTGCGCGCGTGGCTGACCCAGCTTGCACAGGATCCGGCGGCCCGGCAGCAGTCGCTCGACCGTACGGCGAGCGGGGTGATCGATTCGCTCGGCTCCCGGATGCCCGAGCTGGCCGCCGCCGTCGCTCTGCAGTACTCGGCCGCGGTACGGCTCACCGGCGCCGTCGAGGGGGCGTACGAGGGGGAGCGCAAGCGCGTACTGGCACGGCTCAAGGCGGGTGCGGTGCTGGCCGGGGACGCCAGGACCCGGTGGCGCGGCTATCCACTGGACAGCTCGTCGGGCGAACTGCTTGACGCGCTGTCGGACAGCCTGGCGGTCGTGCTCCAGTGCGCGGTGGCCGCCGCCGACGAACGGGTCCGGGAGAGCTGGCGGCGTGAGCCCGCGGCCGGCGGTCTGGACGCGGAGACCGGGGAGGCGGGCGAGCGGGTCGGCCTCGCCGTGCGGCGCTGGCGGCGGGTCCTGGAGGAACTGGCCGAGGAAGAGGTGAGAGAGCTCGACCGTTCGGCCGCGCCGGAACCCGAGGCGGTCGCCGCCCTGCTGGCCGCCGCCCTGCTGGGCGGGCGCCGGACGCGGAAGGCGGGGGAGCGGCTGGCCGAACGGATCGGCGCACAGGGGGCGCTGAGGCTGTGCGACAAGGGCGCGGAGCTGGTCAGCGCGTATATCGACGACGTACTCGGCGCGGAGCGCGACCGGCGGCTCGCCCCGCTCGACGCCCTCGACGTGGGGCCCGAGTCCCAGGCCGAACTGATCGCCGCGCTGTCCGTACTGCAGAAGGAGAAGTGGCCGCGATGACCGATGCGACACACGTGACCGGCCCGACGAGGGCGACCGGAGCAGCGGAGACGGATGCGGTGGCAGCCGGGGCTGAGACGGCGGGCGGGGCGGGGCGGTCCGGTGAGACGAGCACAACAACCAGTGATTATGGGCATGTTGAGGTGACTGCGGCCGCGGAGGCGGACGCGCATGCGGCCCCGGACATGGCCCCCCGTACGGCCCCGGGAGCGGACGCCGACGCGGATGCGGGTGCCGCGGTCGGGTCCGGGTGGCCGGAGGAGTGGGAGAGCCACGAGCCGCTGGCGGCCCGGGAGCCGTACACAACTGACGCTTCTGACGACCCCGTTACGTCGTCCACGCCCCCGGCCACCGCATCGGTGGCCCCGCCGTCCGCCCCGGACCCGGCGCCCCCGGCTCCACGGGCGGCCTCGTCAAGGGCCCCGGTGATGGCGTCACCCAGGGCCGGAGGCACGTCATCCGACACGACCGGCGCCCTGTCCGGGACATCCCCAGAAGCCCGCACTGAGCGGTCCCACGAGCCGTACGAGGCGACCGAGGTGTACGAGGTGACCGAGGCGCACGAGACATCCGAGCCGTTCGGAGCCCCCGGGCGGTACGAGCCGTACCGGGCGTCCGATCCGTCCGATCCCTCGGAGCCCTCCGGAGTGTCGGCGCCCTCCGGAGCCCCGGAACCGTCCCACGTCTCCGAGCCGTCCACCGGGTCCGGGGCGCCCAGCCTGCCCGAGCAGGGCGGCGGCGGTCACCGCTGGGACGACGGGTTCATCGCCCGGCGCGCGGCCGACCGGGAGACCGCGCAGCCCGGCGCCCGCGAGCTCGGGCTCGGCCCGCTGCCCGAGTCGTACGAGGACTTCCCGCGCTCCGTGTCGTACGGCGCCGAACTCCGCGCCCGGCTGGACGCCCTGCGGGAGCTGGTCGGCCTCTCCCGTACGCGCCTCGAAGGACCCACGCTCGCCGAGGCGGGCCGGGTGCTGGACGAGGCGTCGGCCCGGCAGCGGCTCTCCTCGCAGCACACCGTCGTGGCGATCGCGGGCGCGACCGGCAGCGGCAAGTCGACGCTCTTCAACGCCCTGGCCGGGGTGGCGATCTCCGAGACCGGGGTGCGCAGGCCCACCACATCCGCCCCCCTCGCCTGCAGCTGGACCGACGGCGCGGCCGGGCTGCTCGACCGGCTCGCCATCCCAGGACGGCTGCGTCGCAGGCCCTGGATGAGTGCGGGGCCGGGTGACGAACTGCACGGACTGGTCCTCATCGACCTGCCGGACCACGATTCGGCCCTGACCGCGCACCGTGACCAGGTGGACCGGGCGATGGAGCTGGTCGACGCGGTGATCTGGGTGGTGGACCCGGAGAAGTACGCGGACGCCGCACTCCACGACCGCTACCTCAGGCCCCTCGCGGGCCACGCCGAGATCACCTTCGTGGTGCTCAACCAGATCGACCGGCTCCCCGGCGAGGCGGCCGACCAGGTCCTCGACGACCTGCGGAGGCTGCTCGACGAGGACGGCATGGCCCTGGGCGAGCACGGCGAACCGGGGGCGACGGTGCTCGCGCTGTCGGCGCTCACCGGCGAGGGGGTGGGCGAACTGCGGGAGCTGATCGGCCGGTTCGTCCGGGAGCGGGGCGCACCGGCCCGCCGGCTGGCCGCCGATGTGGACGCGGCGGCGGACGGGCTGCGCTCGGTGTATGTCGCCGACGGGCACGCCGGGCTCGGCGAGTCGGCGCGCGAGCGGTTCGGCGACCGGCTCGGCGACGCGGTCGGCGCACTGGCCGTGGGCGAGGCCGCCGAGCGTGAGTGGAGCAGGAACGCGGTGAAGGCATGCGGGACGCCGTGGCTGCGGTTCTGGCGCTGGTACGCGTCCACGCGCGCGCCCGGCGGCCCCGAGCCGACGCCGGACGAGACCGGCCCCGAGCCCGCGGGCACGGAGGCCACCGCCAGGCAGGAGGTGGAGCAGGCCGTGCGTACGCTCGCGGACGAGGCGTCCGACGGGCTCCCCGCGCCCTGGGCGCAGGCGGTGCGCGAGGCGGCCGTGCGGGGCGCCGATGGGCTGTCCGAGGCCCTGGACGAGCTGGCGGCGGCCACCACCGCCGGGCAGGAACGTGGCGGCCGCTCGGGACGGCCCGCCTGGTGGCCTGCGGCGGTGCTGGCCCAGGTGATGATGACCGTGCACCAGATCCTCGGGGTGCTCTGGCTGATCGGGGTGATGGTGGGCGTACTCGACGTCGCCCCGCTGACGCCCGTCCTGGTGACGCTGGCCGGCACGGTGGGCGGTCCGCTGGTGGAGTGGGCGTGCGGGATGGCGGTACGGGGGCCGGCGCACCGGTACGGACAGGACGCGGAGCGCAGACTGCGGGAGGCGGCCGCGGCGTGCGGCAGGACAAGGGTGCTCGACCCGGTCGGAGCCGAGCTGCTGCGCTACCGGGAGGTGCGGGAGCAGTACGTGACGGTGAACGGGTTGTCCACAACCGGCAAGTAGTCCACAGGCGCGAGCGGAAGCGCTCCCGGCGGGCCAGCATGGGGACCGGATCAGCAACCGGGAGGGCCCGGGGCCCGGGTCCGGTCCGGCTCACGAGGACCGGACCGGACACGGGGCCCGGTCGACCGGCTGCATCCGCGGGGCCGTCACGGGACGGTCCCGCAGGACCATGGCGGGACGGGGGAGGCAAGGGCTCATGAACGACACCTTGGTGACATTGGTGGGAAATGTGGCGACGCGGCCTGAATACCGGGATTCGGTCACCGGGGGAATGGCACGTTTCCGCTTCGCGGTCACCGCGCGCCGCTGGGACCGGCAGAAACAGGCATGGACCGACGGACCGACCAGCTTCTACACGGTCTGGGCCTGGCGGACGCTGGCGGCGAACCTGGCGGGTTCCGTTTCGGTCGGCGAACCTCTGGTCGTCCACGGCAGGTTGAAGGTGCGCGAAGAGGACAAGGACGGACAACGCAGATTCTCGGCCGACATCGAGGCGTTGGCCGTGGGCCATGATCTGACCCGCGGTACCAGTGCGTTCAAGCGTGTGGCCAGGGCGGATGCATCTCTGACGGAGCGGCCCAAGGATCTGGTGGGGTGAGCCGGGCGGGGGGCCGCCGGGGCTCCACCAGCCCCTGAACGGTGGTGATTTGTCGATATGGTCAGTCCTCGGAGAGGGGTCGCGGTAACGATTCCGATTCGGAATGGTTATCAGGCGCCATGTGTGGAGACTGTGTTGCTCCTGCGTCCTTAGTATTCCCAGATACTCACGGGGCATTTGAGTCTGCCGGCGAGGAACTTCCCCCACGCGCGCCACGAGGCGTATCGAGCGAAGAGTCCTTGCCCGAAGGGGAATTCTGTGTTTTCTGCGGTTTCTGTGTTTTCTGCGGGCTCTGGTTCCCGCATACGGCGGCTGGGCACCTCCCGGCTGGCCGCCGCGGCCCTGACTGCCGGTCTTGTCGCCGGTGGTGCGATGGCGACGGCCGCTCCTGCTTTCGCCGATGACGCTCCCACCAGCTCCTCGGGTGTCAACGCCACCCTGGACAACCCCGGGGTCTCGGTCGGTGACAAGGTCGTGATCGACGGCGCCAACGAGACGGCCGGGCTCTTCGAGCTCAAGGTCGACGGCGGCGGCACCATCAAGACGTACTGCATCGACCTGCACAACCACACTCAGGCCAACACCTCGTACCGTGAGGTCACTTGGGCCGAGTCCTCACTCGCGCACAACGACGACGCGGGCAAGATCCGCTGGATCCTTGAGCACTCCTACCCGCAGGTGACGCCCGCGTCCCTCGGGGCTGACCTCAATGTCACGCTGACCGACGCCACGGCCGCCGCCGCCACCCAGGCGGCGATCTGGCACTTCTCGGACCACGTCGACGCGGTGCCGAAGGACGAGGCCGGCCGCAAGCTGACCGAGTACCTGGAGAAGTCCGCGGCCAATGTCGCTGAGCCGGCCGCCTCGCTCTCGCTCGGCCCCGGCGACGTGGCGGGCCACCCGGGCGAGTCGCTCGGCCCGGTGACGGTCTCCACCAACGCCGCCAAGGCCGAGGTCTCCCTCGCCCCCGACGCGCCGCAGGGCGTCACCGTCGTCGGCAAGGACGGCAAGCCCGTCACCAGCGCGGTCAACGGCACGCAGCTGTTCTTCAAGGTCCCGGCCGGCACCCAGCCCGGCTCGGCCAAGCTGAACGTCACCGCGCAGACCGCGGTGCCGATCGGGCGTGCCTTCGTCAGCGACTCCAAGAGCCAGACGCAGATCCTTGCGGGCACCAGCACCGCTTCGGTCGGCGCGGTCGCCACGGCCAACTGGGCCAGCAAGGGCGCCATCCCGGCCCTCTCGGCCCAGAAGGACTGTGCCAAGGGCGGCGTCGACATCACCGCGGCGAACAAGGGCGATGAGGCGTTCACCTTCGAGCTGGCGGGCCAGAAGCACACGATCGAGGCCGGCAAGTCGCAGACGGTGACCGTCCCGGTCGCCGAGGACCAGGCGTACGACTTCACGATCAAGGGCCCGAACGGCTTCGAGAAGCGCTTCCAGGGCGTCCTCGACTGCAAGACGGCCGGCGCCACCCCCACCCACGGCGCCACCCCGGCCCCGAAGCCCAGCGCGGCCTCGGCCGGCGGCAGCACCTCGGGTACGAACGGCGGCGACCTGGCCGAGACCGGTAGCTCCAGCTCCACCCCGGTGATCGCCGGTGTGGCGATCGCCCTCGTGGTGCTCGGTGGCGGCGCGGTCTTCATGCTCCGCAGGAAGAACACCACCGCGGGTCAGTAACCCCCGGACCGGTCACCGGACAGGCCATCGGAGCCCAGTGCTCCGGTGACCGGTCGGTGATGCGGTGAGTGAGCGCGTGGCCCCGTTCTACTGCCCGTACTGCGGCGACGAGGACCTGCGCCCCAGCGAGGCCGGCCACGGCGCCTGGGAGTGCGCGGCGTGCAACCGGGCGTTCCGCCTGTCGTTCCTCGGCCTGC
>NZ_JBHYWP010000013.1:50061-50417 GCF_042751845.1 Streptomyces sp. NPDC059398
GCCGTGGGTTTGGGCGGGCCCGGTGACCGCGGGGGGCACCGGCGCCCGTCCGCGTACACGGGCCCCTGGGAGGGCCGCCGGCGGTGAGCTGGTGCCGAAGTGCCGGGGGTTCCCGCGTCTGTTGATTCCCGCGTCTGTGGTCCTTCGGGCCTGTCGGGAGTGGAGGGCCGTGAGGATCTGTGCGGCCGGGACGGGCCGGGACGGGCGGCGGCCTCGTGGTCGTTCCGGCGACCGATCTGCTGGTCGCGTACGGGCAGTGAGCAGCGGGGGGGGGTGGCGACGCCCCGCGCGACGCCCAGCCCCACCCGCGCGGGGAGTTGCTGTAGCGAGGAACGCTGAGCTGAGGCCGCCCGAGC
>NZ_JBHYWP010000013.1:50427-73933 GCF_042751845.1 Streptomyces sp. NPDC059398
GGGGCGGGGGGGCGGGCCGGCCCCGTGTGGGGGGGGGGGCGCCGGGGGGTGGGCCGGGGGGGGGCCCCCCCCCCCCCGGCCCCCCCCCCTCCCGGCCGCGGCCGACGAAAGGTGATCTCCGGAACCTCGGGCCGGGACCCGGCCCAGTCCCGACCGGTCCCGCCCAGCCCTGGGCCGTCTCCGGGCCGTCTCACGGCGGTTTCCGGGTCCGTCCGGCGCTGACCGACGGTGACGCACGGCGACCGAAAGTGACGGATTCGCTACGACGGTCCACGTCGGCGCCCGGTTCCGACCGCAGGCCGATACGGGTTTCCGTCTCCGGGTGGCCGTCAGGCAAGATGGGGTGTATCTGCCCACACATCTAATGCCGGACGGTTTCTCTTGGCTGAGTTCATCTACACCATGCGCAAGGCGCGCAAGGCGCACGGCGACAAGGTGATTCTCGACGACGTCACCCTGAACTTCCTGCCCGGCGCGAAGATCGGTGTCGTGGGCCCCAACGGTGCCGGTAAGTCCACGGTGCTGAAGATCATGGCGGGCCTTGAGCAGCCCTCCAACGGTGACGCCTTCATCTCGCCCGGGTACAGCGTCGGCATCCTCATGCAGGAGCCGGAGCTGGACGAGTCGAAGACCGTCCTGGAGAACGTGCAGGACGGCGCCGCCGAGGTCATGGGCAAGCTCAAGCGCTTCAACGAGGTCGCCGAGCTGATGGCGACCGACTACAGCGACGCGCTCATGGACGAGATGGGCAAGCTCCAGGAGGACCTGGACCACGCCAACGCCTGGGACCTGGACGCCCAGCTGGAGCAGGCCATGGACGCCCTGGGCTGCCCGCCCGGCGACTGGCCCGTGGTGAACCTCTCCGGCGGTGAGAAGCGCCGCGTCGCGCTCTGCAAGCTGCTGATCGAGGCGCCCGACCTGCTCCTCCTCGACGAGCCCACCAACCACCTGGACGCCGAGTCGGTGAACTGGCTGGAGCAGCACCTCTCGAAGTACCCGGGCGCCGTGGTGGCCGTCACCCACGACCGGTACTTCCTGAACAACGTCGCCGAGTGGATCCTCGAACTCGACCGCGGCCGTGCGCTGCCCTACGAGGGCAACTACTCCACGTACCTCGACAAGAAGGCCGCCCGCCTCAAGGTCGAGGGCCGCAAGGACGAGAAGCGCGCCAAGCGGCTCAAGGAAGAGCTGGAGTGGGTCCGGTCCAACGCCAAGGGCCGCCAGACCAAGTCCAAGGCCCGCCTCGCCCGTTACGAGGAGATGGCGGCCGAGGCGGACAAGATGCGGAAGCTGGACTTCGAGGAGATCCAGATCCCGCCGGGCCCGCGCCTCGGTTCCATCGTCGTCGAGGTCGAGAACCTCTCGAAGGCGTTCGGCGACAAGGTCCTCATCGACGACCTGTCCTTCACGCTGCCGCGCAACGGCATCGTCGGCGTCATCGGACCGAACGGCGCGGGCAAGACCACGCTGTTCAAGATGATCCAGGGCCTGGAGACGCCGGACTCCGGCGCCATCAAGGTCGGCGACACGGTGAAGATCTCGTACGTCGACCAGAGCCGCGCCAACATCGACCCCAAGAAGACCCTCTGGGCTGTCGTGTCGGACGAGCTGGACTACATCAACGTCGGCCAGGTCGAGATGCCCTCGCGGGCGTACGTCTCCGCGTTCGGCTTCAAGGGACCGGACCAGCAGAAGCCGGCCGGTGTCCTCTCCGGTGGTGAGCGCAACCGCCTCAACCTGGCGCTGACGCTCAAGGAGGGCGGCAACCTGCTGCTCCTCGACGAGCCCACCAACGACCTGGACGTCGAGACGCTCTCCTCGCTGGAGAACGCGCTGCTCGAATTCCCCGGTGCGGCCGTGGTCATCTCCCACGACCGCTGGTTCCTCGACCGCGTCGCCACGCACATCCTGGCGTACGAGGGCGACTCCCGGTGGTACTGGTTCGAGGGCAACTTCGAGTCGTACGAGAAGAACAAGATCGAGCGCCTCGGTGCCGACGCGGCCCGCCCGCACCGTGCCACGTACAAGAAGCTGACACGGGGCTGACCGTGCGGCACATCTACCCCTGCCCCCTGCGCTGGTCGGACATGGACGCCTTCGGGCACGTCAACAACGTCGTCTTCCTGCGGTATCTGGAAGAGGCGCGGATCGACTTCATGTTCCGGCTGGCGCCGGGGGACGGTTCGCCGTCGTTCTCCGGCGGGTCCGTGGTGGCCCGGCACGAGATCGACTATGTGCGCCCGCTGGTGCACCGGCACGAGCCGGTCACCGTCGAGTCCTGGGTGACGAAGATCGGCGCCGCGTCGCTGACCATCGCCTACGAGGTGAAGGACGAGGACCAGGTGTACGTACGGGCGTCGACGATCGTCGTCCCGTACAACCTGGAGGCGCAGCGGCCGCGGCGGATCACCGCCGAGGAGAAGTCCTTCCTCCAGAAGTATCTGGACCAGCCGGGAGCGCTCGTCGCATGACGGGGTCCCCGTTGCGGCTGGCCTTCGCCGACGCCGGGGAGGCGGCCGATCTGGCCGCCTTCCTGGCCCGGCTGGTCCACTACGACCGTGCGGCGGCCGTGCGGCTGCAGGCACGGCCGGACAGCGGTACGGAGCAGAGCCTGGCCGTCTTCGGGCGCCCGCCCTCGTTCGATGTGCTGGCCGTGCGGACGGCGCGGCTCGCCGCCCCCGCGGATCTGGACACCACCGTCTCGGCGGGTGAACTGCTCGAATCCGTCGACGAGCAGGGCGCTGCGGCCACCGTCCCGGACGCGGTGACCGGCCCTCCGTGGGCCGGTCTGCTGCCGCCCCGCAGCGGCTGGCGCCGGCTTCCCGGGCTGCCGTCGCCCGACGCGCTGCACTCCGCCGTCGCGGCTGTCGTCGCCGAATTCCGGGTGCGTACCGAGGAGTTGCCGGCCGCGCACCGTACGCGGGCCGAACTCGACCGGATAGGGCGGGAGATCTGGTCCCGGCCGGTCGGTGACACCGCCCTCCCGGTCCGCGCGGCACACGCCGCCCAGTCGCTCGGCTTCCTCCGCCCGGTCCGGGTCGCCGTCCCCGACCTGCCCGGCGGGGCCGCCCGCCCCGGCCCGTACACGCTGCTCGGTGCGGGCTCCTGGCTCCGGCTGCGCACCCCGTACGGTTCGACCGCCGTCCGGCGGGCGTCCGCACTGGGCGGGCTGAGCGTCACCCCGGCGTAGGGCAGCCGCCGCCCCGGAGTTGCGGGACGGGAGTTGCCGTACGGGAGTTGTGGGACGGGAGTTGCGGGGCGGGCCTCAGCCCTCGGTGTTCACCATGGAGGCCGCCGCGTAGGTCAGATACTTCCAGAGCTGCTGCTCGTGCTCCTCCGCCAGGCCGAGTTCGTCGACCGCCGCCCGCATGTGCTTCAGCCAGGCGTCATGGGCCGCCCGGTCCACCTGGAAGGGCGAGTGGCGCATCCGCAGCCGGGGGTGGCCGCGGTTGTCGCTGTAGGTGCGGGGGCCTCCCCAGTACTGCATCAGGAAGAGGGCGAGCCGTTCCTCGGCCGGGCCGAGGTCCTCCTCCGGGTACATCGGCCGCAGCAGGGGATCTTCCGCGACGCCCTGGTAGAAGTGGTGGACCAGGCGCCGGAAGGTCTCCTCGCCGCCGACCTGCTCGTAGAAGGTCTGCTCCTGAAGCGTGCCGCGCGGAATCTCTGTCACCCCTCCATGGTCGCAGACAGTACGGCGGAGGGCTGCGGCCCCAGGGCTTCCCGTCCGGTGGGCGCCTGCGCCCGCGGACTCCGCTGACCGGCCGTTCCGGGTTCGCTTCCCGTGGCCGGGCGCAGCAGAGTGGAGATATGGGTGCAGACCAGGCATTGCGGGCGGCGCTGGTGCGCGAGATCGCGGAGAGCGGCGCACTGGCGGATCCGGCCTGGCGGGACGCGTTCGCCGCGGTCCCGAGGCACCTCTTCGTGCCGTACTTCTTCGAGGACGGAGTGGGACGGCGTATGCGGCTCTGGGGCGAGGACCCTGACCTGGAGCAGCGCAGGCGCTGGCTGGAGGGCGTCTACACCGATCAGCCGCTGGCCACCCGGATCAGGGACGGCGAGCTGATCTCGTCCAGCAGCCAGCCCTCGCTGATGGCGCGGATGCTGGACGGGCTCGCGGTGCGGGACGGGGACGCGGTGCTGGAGATCGGGGCGGGCAGCGGGTACAACGCGGCTCTGCTGGCGCACCGGCTGGGCGACCCCCTGGTCACGACCGTCGATCTCGACCCGGAGATCACCGAATCGGCGCGGGCCCATCTGTCGGCCGCCGGTTACGCCCCTGCCGTCGTCACCGGGGACGGTGCGCTGGGCTGCCCCGCGCGGGCCCCCTTCGACGCGATCATCGTGACCTGCGCGCTCCCCTCCGTGCCGAGGGCCTGGCTCGCCCAGTGCCGGACGGGCGCGCGGATCCTCGCCCCGCTCGCGACCGGGCTGATCGTGCTGCGGGTGCGGGACGAGCGGCATGCGCAGGGGCGGTTCCTGCCGACGCCCGCCTACTTCGTACCGCTGCGCGGCGCCGGGCCGCAGCCGGTGCTCAGCGGTGGCGGGCTGCCGCCCAGCGTGCTCAATGACGCGCTGTTCCGCTTCGTCCTCACGCTGACGGCCGGCAGCCTCGACCCGGTCGAGGCCTACTCCTTCTGGGAGCGCGAGGGGCATCCGGAGCGGGAACGGTTCGGGGTGACGGTGAGCGGGGAGCACGAGTGGGCCTGGCTGGACGACCCCGAAGGGCCGTACGCCTGGCCGCTCGGCCCCCCGGCTCACCGGCCGGCGGCTACTGCCCCCGGTGGACCGTGATGGTCGTCCAGGCGCCCACGTGGACCCGGTCGCCCTCTTCGAGCGGGATCGGCACATAGGGCTGGATCGGGTCCTCCGCGCCGTTGACCGTGGTGCCGTTGGTCGAGTTCTGGTCGACCACCGCCCAGGAGTTGTCGGGCTGCTGGACCAGCACCGCGTGCTGGTGCGACACCCCGGGGTCCTCGGGCGGGACCGCCAGGTCGATGTCGGGGGACTCGCCCGTGGAGTGCCTGCGGCGGCCGATGGTGATCTGGCTGCCGGTGAGCGGGAGCCGCTGCTCGGGGGAGTAGGCGGGGAGGTTGAGCCCGGTGGCCTCGGGGCCGCTGCGCTGCATCATCGCCATGAAGTACTCACGGTCCGGGCCGACCGTGACCGACCAGCCGTCCGGGGCCTGGGGTGGGGACGGGGGCTGGGTGTGCCCGGCCGGCTGACCGGGTCCTTCGGGGTGTGCCGATGGGGCGTACTGGATCGGCGGGCCCGGCCGGCCGGGCCCCTGCGGGGGATGCGGCTGTGACGGCTGTGACGGATGTGACGGCTGTGGTGACTGTGACGGCTGTGGTGACTGTGATGGCTGTGGTGACTGTGACGGCTGGGGCTGCGGGGGCCGGAACTGCTGTGGCGGCTGCGGCGACTGGAACTGCGAGGGAGCCGTCCGGTCCGGTCCCGGCCCGCCCGGTCCCTGCGGCTGGGCGGAGCCCTGGCCTGGCCCCTGCCCCGGTCCCTGCGGCGGCTGGGCCTGGGACGGCGGCGGGAGCAGCCAGTCGTCCGCGCTCGGCCGCTCCGGCGACTGGGGAGGCTGCGGGGACTGATGGGCCTGCGGGGGCTGATGGGTCTGCGGGGACTGGGGCGCCCTCGGTGGCTGGGCGAACGAGGGGGGCGGCGGCGACTGCCGCTGGTACGGCGGGGGCGGGGGCGGTGGTGCGGGCCGCCCGCCGGGGGTGTTCGTCAGCGGCTCGGCAGGGCGGTTCATCTGCGAGGGCCGTGAGCTCTGGTAGTCGAACGCGTCCGGCGGCCTGGGCGGCTGCTGGGACTGGAGGCCCGGCGGCAGGTTCGGGGCCACCGGTGTGTACGAGGTCGCGGTGTTGGTGAGGAAGTTCCAGCGGCACTCCTCACAGAACGGCGCCCCGGCCTCACGCGGCGTACGGCACTGGGGGCAGATCTCCGCCTGAGCGGTGGCGTCCGGCGGGTAGCCGTAACCGGCCGCCGGGTTCCGGCCCGGCGGGGGCTGCTGGGGCGCGCCACCGCCCGTGTACGGAGGGGGCGGCTGGGGAGGCGGCGGCACGGCGCCCATGCGATGGCCGCAGACCTCGCACCAGTCGTCGGATCCCGACTGGTGTCCGTTCGGGCAGGTCGGCATGGAGTCGCTTCCCCCTCTCCTCATCCGGCCCGAAGGCCGCAAAACATCACTTTTGCTGCTTGGTGCTGCTATTTCTGTTACTTCTGCTTCTGTTACTGGTACTTCTGGCGCTTCTGGCGTTTCTGTTACTTCTTGACGCGAACTGTCTTGGTGGAGCGCGTTTCGAGGGTCATCTCGTCCGCCTCCGCCACCTTTGCCTTCAGTCGCACAGTACCGGTCGCTTCGTCGACGACGTCCACCACCTTCGCGAGCAGTTTCGCAGTGTCCGCGTTCCCCGAGGCGGCCGCAAGCTGTACCGCGCGGCCGAGCTTCGCCGTCGCTCCATCAAGATTGCCGGACTTGCGGGCATCCAGGCCTTGTTGGATGACTTGTGCCAGTTCGGCCTGGCCCGTGTAATGCGCGACCTGCGGATTGATCGAGGTCGAAGCGGCCATGTCATCCGTCCACACCGCTCGCACCAGGCCCTGCGAGAGCGTCTGCGGCGTACCCCCCGAGGGGTCGGGCAGGACGAGTGAGACCCGGGCGGCGAGCATCTCCCGGCCGATTCCGGCTTCCGGCACCTGGACGCAGACGTGGTAGTCGCGTGACTCGTCCCCCCACGAGCCGGTCGGATAGTCCCCGGCGCGCGGTCCGGCCTCGGTACGACGGCCCGTCAACTGCTCGACGCTGGGCGCCACTTGTTTGACGAATTTGATCTCCGCGCCGACCGGTGTCCAGATCCGCAGAGCGACGTCGGCGACCTCCTTGCCCATCGCGTTCTCCATCATCCGCGTGAAGTCCGCGGAGAGGCCCGAGGGGTCGGCCACGATGTCGGCGGTGCCCAGCAGCGCCGACGCGATACCGGTGACCTCCTTGACCTCCCAGTCCGTACCGACCCCGCGGGCATCACAGGTGAACCGGCCCGCCGCGGCGTCCAGCGCGGCGCGCAGGTCCTCCGGCGCCTCGTGTTCGTTGCGGCCGTCGGTCAGCAGGATGGCGTGCCGGATCCGGGGCACGGGGCCGCCCGGCGTCTGCGGGGTGTTGAGTAGCCGGTCCGCCAGCCGCAGCCAGGTGCCGATCGCCGTACCCCCGCCGGCGCTCAGCTTCCGCAGCGCCTCCTTGGCCTGGGCGCGGGCCGGAGGCCCGGCGACGGCCAGCCGCCCGTTGCCGGGGTAGATGTCCTTCGCCACATGGGTGCCCGCCACCACGGAGAACGCGGTGCCGTCCCGCAGGGCGCTGATCGCCGCCGCCGTCGCCTCCCGTGCGTTGCGCATCTTGGTCGGCGGGTAGTCCATCGACCCCGAGCAGTCCACCATGATCACCACGGCGGCGGCCGGGGCCTGCCCCTGTCCGGGCGCGGCGTCCGCACCGTCGAGTGGTGTGCCGGTGAGTGCGGAGCCGCTGGTCCCGCCGCCGGTCGAGGTGACCGTGACGATCGCGTTCACCTCACGCCCGCCCTCCGGCAGGTACTCGTTCTGGTACACATCGACAGAGAATTGCGGCACGTTGGATTTGGCGAAGTTGGCCATCTGACGGGCTCCTTGACGACAACGCGGCAATGTCAACAGAGTTGCGGAAATTTCAACAGAGTCGGCGGGACGCGGTGGCCTTTACGCATTCACGCATTCACGCATTCACGCCCACGCCCTCACGCCTCGACGCCCTCACGCCTTCACGCTTCGCATGAGGCGGATCCTGCCCTCTGCGACGGCGTGGGGAACGGCACGACGGCCACTGTTACGTTGTCGTGGCCCCCTCCGTCGAGCGCGTGGCCGACCAGTACCTGCGCACAGTGCAGGGCCCGGGCGGCCGCGTCCGGCGGAACGATCCGGGCCATCTGCTCGGCCGACTCCGCGTAGTTCCACAGGCCGTCGGAGCAGACCACCACCACGCCCGGCCGGTCGGGTGTGAAGGACGCGGTGTGCGGCTCCACTTCGTACGCGTCGGCGCCGAGCCAGCCCGTGATGGCGTGGGCCCGCTCGTCCGCGTACGCCTGGGCCTCGCCCATCAGTCCGTTGGCGACCATCTGTGCCGCCCAGGAGTCGTCCTCGGTGAGCCGGGACGGGTGGGCGGTGCGGTCGTCGGGCACCCAGTACACCCGGCTGTCGCCCACCCAGCCGACGACGAGCAGTTCGTCCAGGGTGAGGGAGGCGACCAGGGTGCAGGCCGGGGCGTTCTGGTGGCGGTGCGAGGCGTGCTCCCTCGCCCCGGCAGGCTCCGCCGCCAGCGCGTTGACCGCCTCCGAAGCGGCGATGATCGCCTCGTGCAGCGCCTGCTGGGGGTGGGTGCCCGCGGGCAGGGAGACCAGCAGCGCCGCATTGGCCGCAGCCGCCGCTGCGGCCGATGCCTCGTCGGGCCGGGTGGCGGACGACACGCCGTCGCAGACGATCGCCACGGTGGCGGCCGAGCCGTCCGGCAGGTCTACCGACGACACGGCGAACGCGTCCTCGTTGCGGTGGTGGCGCAGCCCGCGGTCGCTCACCGCGGCCACCGCCGCCAGCTCCTGCTCCATGTGATCACGCTCGCGGGGCTGGGCGTGGCCGCAGTTCTCGCAGTATCCGTCCCCGTCGATCCGGCCGGTGCGGCAGGCGACACAGAGCTTCACGCCCTCCGCGGGGGCGGCGGGCGGCACGGTGCCCGCGGCCCGGGGGTCCGGGGCGGACAGCGCGTACTCCTCGGGCGACGGCGGGCCGTCGAGCCTTGCACCCGCGGGCAGTTCACCGCCGTCCGACGTGGTGCCCGGCACATCGGACCCGGCCTGGACGGGCGCCGCGTGGCCGGAACCGTCCTGGCCGTTCGCGGCCGGCCACGCGGTGTGCGGGGCGCCGGCGGGGCCCGTGCCGCGGGCGGTGTCGGCGGGGCGCCCGTCCGGCGGCTCGGGCACCGCCGACAGGTCGTACCCGCACGCGCCGCAGAACAAGTCGCCCGGCTCCAGCGGCTCCTCGCAGCCGGGGCACACGGCCAGATTCGTCTGGGACATCAATTCACACCCACGTCCGGGGGCGGAAACGGTTGGCCCGCTCCACCAGGTCGATCCTCTCCTCGCCGCGCTGGGCGAGCCGGGCGAGTACCCGGTACGAGCGTTCGAGTCCGAAGCGCAGGCCACGCTCGTCGAGTGGACTGCCGAGCAGAGTGGCGGAGTGCGCCATCTGACCGTTCCGGCTACCGGAGAGTACCCAGTCCAGCGCGGTGCCCAGTACTTCGGTGGTGAGCTGCTCCCGTTGCACGGCGTCGAGGCCGAACTCCTGGAGCGCCGCCACCTGGTCCGCGGCCGACCGCAGATCGTCCGCCAGCGGGTCCGTCGGGACACGGTGGCGCAGCCGGGCGCGGACCGCGGCGACGCGCGCCGCCGTGTAGTGGATGGACGCCTCGGGGACCGACTCCAGAGTGCGCACCGCCGCCGTACGGTCACCGGCCGCGAGCTCCACCCTGGCCAGGCCGAACGCCGCGCTGACATAGCTGGGATCGGTTATCCACACCAGGCGGTAGTACTCCGCCGCGTTGTCCAGCTGGCCGAGCACCTCCGCGCAGACACCGAGTGCCAGCTTCGGCGCGGGCTCGCCGGGAAAGGCGTCGTAGACCGCGTCGAAGGAGAGCGCCGCGGTCTCCCGGTCACCGGTGACCAGCGAGGCCAGACCGCGGTACCAGACGACCCGCCAGTCGTGGGGGTACTCGCTCTCCAGAGCTGTGATCATCCCGGCCGCGGTGTACGTGTCCCGGTTGTCCAGCAGGGCCCGCGTCTGACGGAGACTGCGTTCGAGCGACGGAGTCGGTGCCGACTCCAGCGCGGCGATCAGCTCACCGGGCGCCGCGGCCATCAGGCCTGCCAGCAGACCGGCGTTCGGGTCGTGAGGGTCGATGCGCGGTACGGGCAGAGCCAGCGCGGTGGCGCCCGCGTCGAGACCGGCCAGGAATCCGCCGGGGCTGCCTGCCGCCGGGCCTGCGGGCGACGGAGCCGCCGCTTCCTGCGGATGCCGGGCGGGGAGGCTGGTCTGGGCCGGAACGAATGCGACGGCGGGGTCCGCGGCGGGCGCGGAGCCGTGGGCCGCGGGCCCGGATGCGGAGTTGTGGGCCGTGGGCCCGGAGAGCCGGCTGCTCCCCTGGCCCGCGGGCCCGGAGAGCCGGCTGCTCTCGCCGGTGCCCCGGCCGCTCCGGCCGCCCAGGACCGCTGAGCCCCTCCCGCGGCCGCCGGGCCGTCGGCGTGCGCCGAGCAGGGACGCGTCCCCGGTCAGCTCGGTGAAGAGCGCGGTGTCGGTGACCCGCACCTCGGGCCCGAACAGCGTCGAGAGCGAGGGCCGCGGCCGGCCTGTCTGGACCGAGACGACCTCCCGCAGCACCCCGGTGAGCTGCTCCGCCATCTCGGCGGCCGATGCGAACCGGCGGGCCGGGTCCGGGTCCGTGGCCCGGACGAGCAGTCGGTAGAACGACTCGTACCGCCGGAAGACCTCGATGTTGTCCGGGTCGGGGAGGCTGTCCGCGAAGACATTCGTGTAGCCCTGGAAATCGAAGGTCAGCACGGCCAGGGTCCGCGCCACCGTGTACAGGTCGGAGGCGACCGACGGCCCGACCTCGGCGACCTCGGGCGCCTGATAGCCGACCGTGCCGTAGATGGCCGACTCGTCGTCGTCCATCCGGCGCACCGCACCCATGTCGATGAGCTTCAGCTGGTCCTGCTGCTGTATCGCGTTGTCGACCTTGAAGTCGCAGTACAGCAGGGCCCGGCTGTGCAGATGGCCGAGCGCCTCCAGGGCCTCGATCCCGTACGCGCACGCCTGCTCCACCGGCAGCGGGTCCCGCCTGCCCGACGGGCCGCGCCGCTCGTTGGCGATCTCCTTGAGCGACTTGCCGCCGACGTACTCCATGACGATGTAGCCGTCCATGGAGCCGGTGCGCTGGTCGAGGTGTTCCACGAAGTTGTAGATGCGCACGATGTTGGAGTGCTCGATCTCCGCGAGGAAGCGCCGTTCGGAGATGGCCGCGGCCATCGCGTCCTGGTCGCCGGTGTCCAGCAGGCCCTTGAGCACCACCCACCGGTCGGAGACGGCGCGGTCGACGGCGAGATAGACCCAGCCCAGACCGCCGTGGGCCAGACAGCCCACCACCTCGTACTGCCCGTGCACCACATCGCCGGTGTCCAGCTTCGGTACGAACGAGTAGGGGTGGCCGCACTTGGTGCAGAACCCCTCCGTGCGCCCGGCCCGCGCACCCCGCGAACGGCCCACCTGGGCACCGCAGTCGGTGCGTGAACAGAACCGCTTCCGCTCCGGCACCTCGGGGTTGGCCATCACCGCCGACTGCGGGTCGGGGCGGGGCACATCGGGCATCGAGACGAGACCGGCACCCAGCCGGTTGCGGCTCGAAGAACTCGCCGATGCCCCCGAGCTGCGTACCGACACCGAACGCCCGGACCCCTGACCGGACAGCGAACGCGAGAGCCGCCCGGAGACCGACCTGCGGGACGTGGACGAGCGGGATGTCGATGAACGGGACGTGGACGAGCGGGACGCCGATGAACGTGACGCCGATGAACGGGACGCCGACCGCGAGGACGAACCCGGGCCGCCCTGCACCGACGCCCCGCCCCGCACCGAAGCGCTCCCGGAGCGGGCGCTGTCGCTCCCGCGGGCGCCCCCGGCGATCCCGGTCGGCGGGGAACTCACCAGCCCGTTGGGCGACACCACCGGCGCCAGGCCGCAGGTGCCGCAGTACAGCTCGCCGCCGCCCATGTCCTCATAGCTGCCGTCGCACCCGGGGCGCTGGCACTCCTGCTGTTCGCTCATCCCGCATCCCTCACGCGTTCCCCCTGTGGTCGGCGGGCCCGGCCTGCCTCGGGACCAGGACCTCCGCCGTTGCCTGCTGATAGCGGAGCACCGCCTGTTCGGCGACGCGCAGATCGCACGGCGCGCTCCAGAGCATTCTGCGGGCCGCGTCGTACCGCTCGATCAGCAGGGGATCCTCCGCCATCCCGTGCCTGGCGACCTTCGCCCGGTACGCGTCCAGCCGGCCCCGCAGCTCCGCGCGGACGGCGAGCGGCGCGGTGACGGCGGACAACGAGTCACGGGCGCGCCGCAGTTCGTCGTCGGCCTCCCTTTCGAGGGATTCCAGGAGCGGCGAGAGCCGGTGCCACTGGGCGTGCCTGCGGTACTCGGCGGCGGCCCGCAGCTGTTCCTGGAGCACCGTCGACGGGCCGCTCACCGCGGGCACCTCGGACGCGGCGATCTTCGCCAGCACCTCACCGCGCGCCGACCGGGCCTCGGTGAGCGTACGGTCCGCGCGGGTCAGTACGTCCCGCAGCCGCAGCAGCCGCTGCTCCGCGTCCTGGCGGACGGTGAGCACCGCGTCGATCTCGCGGCGGATCTCCTCCAGTGCGCGCGCCGCCCGGTCGTAGCGGTCGGTGTCGGCGCGTCCGCCGCCCGGGGCCGAACTGCCCTGGGTGGGGCGCCAGTAGGCCAACGGGTCGGATATCACCCCGGCGCGCAGCGCGGTCAGCTCCTGGGTGATCGACTCCAGGTCGTCGCCTGCCGGGTGCTCACCGGGGCGTACGCCGACCGAGTGCGCCAGCGAACGGGTACGGGCCAGCTCCGCCGCGAGCAGGTCGATCCGGGCGGGCAGGGCCGACCACACCGAGTCCGATGCGACGACCATGTCCAGCGACCGCGCGTACAGCTCGTTCATCCGGGTCACCAGCTCTTCGAGCGAGAACCGCTCGGTGAGCGTGGCGGGCCCGGTGAGGGAGGCCGGGAGCCGTCCGGCGGTGCTTGCCAGGGTGACGCCCCGGCCGCGCAGTAGACCGGTGAGACCGGTCAGCTCCTCCCGGCCGGGCCAGCGCCGCCTGGCGCGCAGCGAACGCGCCTCCTCCAGTGCCTTGGCGTAGGCGTCGAAGTACGTCCAGAGCAGGGTGATCGACTGCTCGGTGGCGGCCCAGCGTTCCTGGGTGACCCCGGTCAGCTCGGCGCCTTCGAGGAGCCGGCGCCCGGCGTGGTCCTGGAGGGCGAGGAGCGAGGTCTCTATGGCCTCGTGCTCCGCGCCGAGCCGCGCCAGCGCACGGTCCACCTCGTCCCGGTCCATCACCTGCCCGGGGGTGCTCCCCGGCTCGCCGGAGCCGGGAGCGGAACCCGCGACGCCCATCGATCACCTCTCCGCTCCACCGGTCCGTGCGGCGTTGTCGGCCTGTGCCGCGCTGTCCGTGCCGCGCTGCCCTGTGCTGCTGATGTGTGCTGCTGTGCCGTGTTTGCTGTGCCGTGCCGTGCCGTGCTGTGCTGCGGTGCTGCCTACCGTGTCAAGTCCTGCCCGTGGCAGGGCCGTTCTACCGGTACTTCGGTGCTGGAGGGCCGGATATTCCCTTCAGGTCCGCCGACAGCCATTGCCGGTATGCCTTCATCCAGGGGCTCTGGTCGCCGCCCTGGCGGTAGCCGACCAGGACCTGGTTGATCCGGCGCACCAGATCGTCGTCGCCCAGCTTGGTCGCCACGCCGTAGTACTCGGTGGTGAACGGGCTGCCCTTGAGATCGACGGCCGGGTCCTGCGCCGCCTGACCGGCCGCCAGGGCGTTGTCCGTGACCACCGCGTCGACCAGGCCCAGTTGGAGCTTGACCAGACAGTCCAGCTGGTTGGGGACGGTGCGCTGCTCGGTCGCGGTGTCGGCGAAGACCGCACCGTACGACTTCGACTTCAGCGCGTCGTACGCCGTCGAGCCGGTCGCCGTGCAGACCTTCTTGCCCCTGAGTGTGTCGTTGTACCCGGTGATCGTGGAGCCCTTGGGTGCCAGGACCTGCTGCCCGGCCTGGAAGTACGCGGTGGAGAAGGCGACTTGCCTGATCCGCTCGCAGTTGATCGTCATTGTCCGCACGACCATGTCGACCTTGTTCTCCTGCAGCGCCTCGACCCGCTGGTTGGTGGGGATGGCGCGGTAGATGACCTTGTCCTCGCTGCCCAGGATGTTCTTCGCGATGGCCCTGACGAGAGCGATGTCGAAGCCGTCCAGCCTGCCGGTGGCCGGGTCCCGGTAGCCCCAGCGGTAGCTGTTCTGGTCGACACCGACGATGAGATGGCCGGCCTTCTTGATCCTGTCGATGGTGGGCCCGTCGGCCCCGGACGGCGGGAGGCTCGCTTCCGGGTCGGTACAGGACTCGGCCTTGGCGGGCACGGCCTGCGCCACCTGTCCGCCACCGGTCCGCCCGCCGTCGCCGGAACCGCTGTGCAGAACGAGCGGGAGCACGGTCGCGGCGGCGGTCAGCGCACATGCCGCGGCCATCGCTGTGACGCCGCCCCAGCCGTGGAGCCTGCCGGTCCTCGGATTCAGCACGCTGTCCCTCCTCGCCCGGCCCCTGGTCACCTGTACTCCGAAAGCCTGCGGCTGATGCCGAGCCCCGCCGCTGCTGCGCCCAGCATGGCGAGGACCGCCGCACCCACCGGGAGCCCGGCCAGCGCGCCCCGTCCGTCCGACGCGGCCCGTGTGAACTCCTGCTGCTCGTGGTCGAGCGCTTGGTCGAGCGCCTTGTCCACCTGGTCGAAGGACTGGCCGGTCGAGCCCGTCCTGCCGATGACCTGCTTCAGCGCGGTGTCGTAGTCGCCGTTGTCGTCCGTACGGCGAGCTGCCGCGTGCCGTTTCCGCCAGACGGCCACGTCATCGGCGGCCGCGCCCACCGGGACGCTGCCCGCCTTGTCGTTGGCCAGGCTCTTCGCCCTGTCGAGGCCACTGACCAGGGCGGCCATGTCCCTGGTGTAGTCGGACTCGTACTGGTCGTGCTTGCCGTCCTTGGTCAGCACGGAACCGCGCGAGACCAGGGTGAGGTTCTCGTTGGAACGGGCCTTCAGCGAGCTGATCCGCGCGTCGTTGAGCACCTTCAGCGACTCCTGGCCCTGGGTCCGCGAGGTGTGCAGGTCGGAGGCGGCGACCAGATGTCCCGCCACCAGCCACAGCAGGACCGCGACCGATGCGGCGGACGCGGCCACCAGGCCGTGGTTGAACACCCGGTTGGTCCGCAGGTAGTCGCGCCGCTGGACGAGTACGAGACCGCCGAGGGCCAGGATCCCCAGCGCGGTGCCGAGGTAAGGCCAGAGCGTGGCCGAGTCGTAGTCGTCGTACAGCCGGCCCGTCTCCGCCTCGTAGAGCTTCTCGGCCGCGGGCAGCAGCTCCGTGCTCATCTGCTGGTTGGCGTACCGCAGATAGGCGCCGCCGAGCGGCAGCCCCTGCCGGTTGTTGGCCCGGGCCCGCTCCACCAGCCCTGTGTAACGCGGCAGCTGCTCGTTGAGCTGGGCGATCTGCCGCCCCGACTCCGTCGAACCGTCGGTGTGGGATGCGGCCTTCACCAGCAGCCGGGACGCCGTCGCGATGTCGCTGTCGTACCGGGCGTGCACATCCGCGGGCTCGACCGAGCCCGCGAGGAAACCGCTCGCCGCAGCGGTGTCCGCGTCGGCCAGTGAGCGGTAGATGTTCGCCGCGTCCGCGCTGAGCGGTTGGCTGCGGCTGACCACATCGTCGGCGGAGTCCGCCCGGTCGGAGATCTCGAAGGCGGTCACCGCCCCGAAGGCCACGACCAGCGCGGCCACCAGCGTTCCCATGATCCACAGCCGACCCGGCTCGGTGGTCGCGGCGGCGCGCAGCCGGTCGCGGGTCCCCGCCCAGGCGCTGCGGCGCGAAGGCGGTGCGGGCGGCCGCACGGGCGGTGCGGGCGCCGCCACGCGCGCGGGCGGCACGGGCGGAGGCGGCTGCGCGGGCGGCGGGCCCTGCACTGTGCCCCCGTTCGGCGGGTGTACCACGCGACCTCCCCCTGTCTTTCACGATGCACGATGTCATGGGACCCGGTACGCGCACCAGGATTGGCCGGATCTTGAACGATCTGCCGCCGGCCCTCCCCTGTCCGCCCCGTTCCGTCCCCCTCTGAATACGCCGCTCGGAGCAATTCGGTTCCCGTTCGAGCACTGCCGTTCGGGTGCCACCGGGGCGTCATCCGGTCGGAATCCGCACATCAGGGGCGTACGGAAAGGGGGTTGTGCTCCGCCGCGCGCCGGACACAACCCCGCCCGCCCGAAGACAACCCCCGCCCGCCCGAACACCACCCCCGCCGCACTCCGGGCCCCCGGCGCGCCCCCTCAGGCGTACTGCTCCCGCACCCGGGCGTAGGACTCCGGGGGAGCCGCGATCCGGTCGAGTCCCAGCAGGGCGGCGCCGAGCACGGGCGGTGCCGACACCACCCGGGGGACGGCCTTCGGGGCCCGCTCGGGCAGCAGTTGACGTACCCGGTCGTCCAACTGCGGGTGGCGTGCGGCCAGTACGCTCCCGCCGAGCAGCACCGGAGTCTCCTCGTCGAGCAGTCCGAGCCGGCCCAGCGCCACCGTGGCCAGCGAGACGACCTCCTCCGCCTGCCGTTCGACGACCGAGCGGGCGACCGGGTCACCGGCCGCCGCGGTCGCGAAGAGGACCGGCGTCAGCTCGTGCTTGCGCTCCGCCGGGATACGGCCCAGGTGCAGCGCCTCTATCACCGCGTACATCGTGGGCAGCCCGAACTGTGCGGGCACCGTCCGTACCAGCCCGGTGCGCGGCCCCCGTCCGTCCTCGGCGCGCGCCGCATGCCACAGCGCCTCGTCGGCCAGGCCGCCGCCGCCTCCCCAGTCGCCGGATATCCGGCCGATGGCGGGGAAGCGGGCGGTCCGCCCGTCGGGCGTCATCCCGACGCAGTTGATGCCGGCCCCGCACACGACGGCCACCCCGCGCGGCTCGTCCACACCCGCGCGCAGGATCGCGAAGGTGTCGTTGCGGACCTCGACCGCCGCGCCCCAGCCGCGCGCCTCGATGGCGGCGGCCAACTCCCGCTCCTCGACCGGGAGATCGGCGTTGGCGAGACAGGCGGAGACGAACGAGGCGTACGGCGGAACACCGGCCCCGCCCCCGGGACCGGACCCAGCCGCGACACCAGGCCCGCCCGCGATGCCAGTCCCACCTGCAACACCAGTCCCACCCGCCACACTGCCCCCGCCCCCAATACCGCCCCCCGAGCCCCCCGCCCGTACCCCACGCGCCTCCGCGACCGCCGCGACGACCGCGACAGCCAGGACGTCCACCGCGGCCTCCACCCCCACCACCGGCGGCTGGAAACCGCCGGAGCGGCCCCGGCCCAGGACGGTGCCGTCCGCCGCGATGACGGCCACGTCCGTCTTGCTGTTGCCGGCGTCGATCGCCAGCACACTTGCTGTCAGGCCCACGCGAAGTGCTCCCGGTTGTGCGCGATGAGCCGGTCCGTCAGCTCGTCGGCGTACGCGTACTGCCCGATCAGCGGGTGGGCGAGCAGTGCCCGGAAGACCCGGTCCCGGCCGCCGCGCAGCGCGGCTTCCAGGGCGAGGTCCTCGTACGCGGTGACGTTCGCGACGAGCCCGGCGAACAGCGGGTCCAGCGCGGGGACGGCCAGCGGGGTCGCACCGCTGCCGTCCACCGTCGCCTGGACCTCGATCACGGCGTCGTCGGGGAGGAACGGCAGCGTGCCGTTGTTGTACGTATTGACCACCTGGTAACGGGAGCCGCCCGCCTCTCGCCCGTCACCGCCCCTGCCCGAGGATCCGCCGGACCCACCCCTGTCACTCCTGCCGGCGCTGTCTCCGCCGAGCAGCGAGGACGCCAGGTCGACCGCCGCCTCCGAGTAGAAGGCCCCGCCCCGCTTCGCGAGCAGCGCGGGCTTCTCGTCCAGCGCCGGGTCGCCGTACATGGCGAGCAGTTCCTTCTCCATCGCGGCGACCTCGGCGGCCCGCGACGGCTTGCTCCCCAGCTCCCTGACGACCTCGTCGTGCGCGTAGAAGTAGCGCAGATAGTACGAGGGCACGACCCCGAGCCGGTCCAGCACCGAGCGCGGCAGCCGCAGATCGTCGGCGATCGCGTCGCCGTGCTCGCCGAGCAGCTTCGGCAGGACGTCCACGCCGCCGGGGCCGCCCAGGCGCACACCCCGTTCCCAGGTCAGATGGTTGAGCCCGACGTGGTCGAGGAACACATCCGACGGCGCGACATCGAGCCGCGCGGCGAACTTGCGCTGGAAGCCGATGGCGACGTTGCAGAGCCCCACCGCCTTGTGCCCGGCCTGGAGCAGCGCCCGGGTGACGATGCCCACCGGGTTGGTGAAGTCGATGATCCAGGCGTCGGGGTTGGCGCGCCGCACCCGCTCGGCGATGTCCAGCACCACCGGCACCGTGCGCATCGCCTTGGCGAGCCCGCCCGCGCCTGTCGTCTCCTGCCCGACGCAGCCGCACTCCAGCGGCCAGGTCTCGTCCTGCTGCCGGGCGGCCTGGCCGCCGACGCGCAGCTGGAGCAGGACCGCGTCGGCGTCGGCGACCCCCGCGTCGATGTCCGATGTCGTCGTGATGACACCCGGGTGCCCCTGCCTGGCGAAGATCCGCCGGGCGAGACCGCCCACCAGCTCAAGACGGTCCGCCGCCGGGTCGACGAGGACCAGCTCACCGATCGGCAGTGTGTCCCGCAACCGCGCGAAGCCGTCGATGAGTTCGGGCGTGTAGGTGGATCCGCCCCCCACTACTGCGAGCTTCATTTCAGCTAACCCTTCACTCCGGTCAGTGTGACGCCCTCGACGAATGCCTTCTGTGCGAAGAAGAAGACGAGGATCACAGGGGCCATGACCAGGACGGTCGCGGCCATGGTCAGATTCCAGTCGGTATGGTGCGCGCCCTTGAAGGACTCCAGGCCGTACGAGAGCGTCCAGGCGGCCGGGTTCTCCGAGGTGTAGATCTGCGGGCCGAAGTAGTCGTTCCAGGCGTAGAAGAACTGGAAGAGCGCGACGGCCGCGATCCCCGGCCTGGCCATCGGGACGATGACCTTCAGCAGGGTGCGGAACTCTCCGCAGCCGTCGACCTTCGCTGCGTCGATGTACTCGTCGGGGATGGTCAGCAGGAACTGCCGCAGCAGGAAGATGGAGAACGCGTCGCCGAACGCCATCGGGATGATCAGCGGCCAGAGCGTGCCCGACAGGTCCAGCTGCTTGGCCCAGAAGAGATACATCGGGATGATCACGACCTGCGGCGGCAGCATCATCATCGAGATGACGAGCATCAGCGAAAGATGCCGGCCGCGGAAGCGGAACTTGGCGAGCGCGTACGCCACGGGCAGCGACGACACCACGGTCAGTACGGTGCCGAGGCCCGCGTACAGCAGGGTGTTCCGCCACCAGGACAGGAAGCCCGGAGTGTCGAAGACCTTGCGGTAGTTGGACCACTCGAAGGTGTGCGGCCACAGGTCGCGGGTGAGCGCCTGCTGGTCGCTCATCAGCGAGGTCAGGACGACGAAGACGAACGGCAGCACGAAGAAGAGCGCCGCCGCCACCCCCAGGGCGTGCACGGCGATCCAGTGCAG
Source organism: Streptomyces sp. NPDC059398 (assembly GCF_042751845.1). NCBI lineage: Bacteria > Bacillati > Actinomycetota > Actinomycetes > Kitasatosporales > Streptomycetaceae > Streptomyces > Streptomyces sp. NPDC059398. Next base: position 69,906 of record NZ_JBHYWP010000013.1, read on the forward strand.
CAGGTTCCTGCGGCGGGCGGCCCGCCGCGTACGGTCCGTCCCGAAGGCGGGCGCCGGTCCTGCGGCGGCATGGGCGAGCTGGGTCATGATGGTCAGTCACCTGCCTGTACGAGCCCGCTGCGGCGCCGCATCAGCAGTGCGGTGAACGCCATGGCCAGGGCGAAGAGGACGAGCGCGACCACACAGGCGGAGCCGTAGTCGAAGCGCTGGAAGCCGAGCGTGTAGACGAGCTGCGGCAGGGTCAGCGTGGACTTGTCGGGGAAGCCGGGCTGGAACTGCTGACCGGAGCCGCCGATGATGCCCGATGCGACCTTCCCCGCCACCAGTGGCTGGGTGTAGTACTGCATCGCCTGGATGATCCCGGTGACGACCGCGAACATGATGATCGGTGAGATGTTCGGCAGCGTCACGAACCGGAAGCGCTGCACCGCGGACGCGCCGTCCAGCTCTGCCGCCTCGTACTGTTCCTTCGGTACGTCGAGGAGCGCGGCCATGAAGATCACCATGAGGTCGCCGATGCCCCACACCGCGAGCATGGTGAGCGCGGGTTTCGACCAGGAGGCGTCGGTGAACCAGCCGGGCGTCGGCAGTCCGGCGCCGCCGAGGATCGAATTGACCGGCCCAGTACCCGGATTGAGCAGAAAGACGAAGGCCAGCGTCGCAGCGACCGGCGGTGCGAGGTACGGCAGGTAGAACAGGGTCCGGAAGACCCCGGCGCCCGTCTTGATCCTCGTGATCAGCATGCCGATGCCGAGCCCGAAGACCACCCGGCAGGCGACCATCACGACCACCAGCCAGAGCGTGTTGCGCATCGCGGGCCAGAAGTCCGGGTACACCGTGAAGACGTAGGTCCAGTTCGTCAGGCCGTTGAACGACGGGGCCCTGAAGCCGTCGTACTTCGTGAAGGAGAAGTAGACGGTCGAGACCAGCGGGTAGACGAAGAAGAGACAGAACCCGATGAGCCACGGCGACATGAAGGCCGCCGTACGCACCGCGGCGCGGCGGCGCTTCGAACGCGGGGTGTACGTGGTCATGGCGAGGCTACTTCGCCTTCTCGTTGTCCTTGTCGATCTGTGACGCGGTCTTCCGCAGACCGGCCTTCAGATCCTTCGCCCTGCCCGACTCGAAGTCGTATCCGAAGTCCTGGAGGGTCACCTGGTAGGTGCCGCCGTTGACCGAAGGGGGAGTGGTGGTGGAGGCCGGGTTCCGCGCGATGTCCAGAAATGTCTTCAGCCGCGGGTCGAACTTCAGCTTCGGTGACTTCAGCGCGGCCAGCGTCGACGGGATGTTGTGGATGTCGTTGGCGAAGTCCACCACCGCGTCGGTGTCGGTGGTGAGGTACTTCACGAACTCCCAGGAGGCGTTCTGCTTCTTGCTGGTCGACGCGATACCGGCGATCGTCCCCGTGATGTAGCCCTTGCCGTACGAGGCGGCCTGGTCGTCGGGGACCGGCAGCGGTGCGATGCCGATGTCCACCTTCGACTTGGCGTCCTGGGCCATCCCGAGCCGCCACTCGCCGTCGACCTGCATGGCGACCTGGCCGGTCTGGAAGGGGTGTTTGGCGCCCCACTCGTCGCCGAACGTGGCCCGGTACTTCTCCAGCTTGTTGAAGCCGCCCAGCTTCTTCACCAGGCCCTGCTGCCAGGTGAACATCTTCGCGAAGGCGGGATCCCTGGCGATGTCGGACTTGCCGTCCTTGCCGACATAGGTGGGGCTCCACTGCGCCACCAGGTGGCTTGGCGTCGACTCGTAACCGTGGAAGGTCGGCATGAAGCCGAGCTGCTGGTACGAGTCGCCCTTCGGCTTCGTCAGCTTGACGGCGTCCCGGTCGAACTCGGTCCAGGTCTTCGGGGGCGCGGTGATCCCGGCGGCCTTGAAGGCGCCCTTGTTGTAGTAGAGCGCGTACGCGTCGCTGAGCAGCGGCAGGGTGCAGCGCACTCCGTCGAACTGTGTGTAGTCCTGGAGCGGCTTGGAGAAGGTCCTGTCCAGGTCGATCCCCGACTTGGCGAGGAACGGCTTCAGATCGGCGAAGGCCCCGGACGAGCAGAACTTGCCGACGTTGTCGGTGGTGAAGGAGGAGACGACGTCGGGGGCGTCCGAACCGCCGCCCCGCAGCGCCTGGTTGATCTTGTCGTCGGTCATGTTGCCGACGACCTTCACCTTGATGTTCGGGTGGATCTTCTCGAAGCGGCCGACGTCCGCCTGGATCGCCCTGACCTCGTTCGCGGCGCTCCAGCCGTGCCAGAAGGTGATGGTGGTCCGCGCGTTGACGTCGTCGTCCGCGCTGCCCGAGCTCTGGCCCGTACAGGCCGATGCGAGCAGGGACATGGCTGCGGCAGCGACGACGGCCACGGGCAGTCGGCTGTTTCTGGGCATGACGGAATCTCCCTCTGGCGGATCTGGGGCTGTACGGGCGTACGCGCGGGTCTGCTTGCGGGGGAAGCGCGGGGCGGTAGGGGGCGAGGCGGTGCCGGGGGTTGCCGGGCCGGTCGGAGTGGGAGGGTTGCCCGGGGTTGGTGGGCCGGTCCGGGGCGGTGCCGGGGTCAGTGGGCCGAGGTGTCGAAGACCTCGTCGCGGGTGGTGGCGAGCGCGCTCTCCAGCGCCCCGCGCAGGACGGGCTGTTCCCGTACGGAGCCGAGGACGAGCCGGGGCCGGGAGGCGGCCAGTTCGGCCAGCTCACGCTGGACGAGGTCACGCAGCGGCTCGCCGCCTGCGACGATCAGATCGCCCGCGAGCACCAGGAGTTCGGGGTCGAGCACGGCCACCAGAGAGGCGAGTCCGGTGGCCACCGCGGTGGCGAACACCTCCAGGAGACGGCGGTACGGCCCTCCTTCGGCCCGTGCGGCCTCCGCGATCAGCGCGCCCGCCACCTCGGTGTGCGAACCGCTGCCGATCCCCTCGATGCCCAGCTCCCTGGCCAGCCGGGCCAGCGCCTGGGAGCCGGCCAGCTCCTGGAAGCCGCCCGCGTTGGCCTTGGTCACCTGGCGCACCAGCGGAGCGCCCGGCACCGGCATGAAGCCGACCTCGCCCGCGCCCCCGGTGAAGCCGCGGTGCAGCCGGCCGCCGAGGACGACGGCGGCGCCGACGCCCTCCTCGTTCCAGAGCAGTACGAAGTCCTCATGGCCCCGGGCGGCTCCCAGCCGCTGCTCGGCGACTGCGGCCAGATTGACGTCGTTCTCGTACTCGACGGGCATCGGCAGCGCGGCGGCCAGCTCGTCGAGCAGCGTGGGGGAGTGCCAGCCGGGCAGATGCGAGGCGTACCGCAGCCGGCCGGTGTTCGGGTCGAAGGCGCCCGGGGTGCCTACGACGACCCGGCGCAGATCGGCCCGTACCAGTCCCGCGGCCTTCGTGGCGCCGTCCAGGGCGTCGGTCACCTGCTGGACGGTGCCGGTGCCGCGCCGGCCGGGCGTCGCGAGCCGGAACTCGCCGACGGTGCGGCCGGTGATGTCGGCGACGGCGGCCCGGATGCGCTGCGGGTTCACATCGATCCCGGCGGCGTGGCCGGCCCGTGCGTTGACCGCGTAGAGCTGGGCGCTCGGTCCCGGGCGGCCCTCACTCGTGCCGGTGGCCACCACCAGCCCGGCGGCCTCCAGGCGCGCGAGGAGCTGGGAGGCGGTCGGCTTGGAGAGCCCGGTCAGTTTGCCGATCTTCGTGCGGGAGAGCGGTCCGTGTTCGAGCAGCAGGTCGAGGGCGGCGCGGTCGTTCATCGCCCGCAGCACACGGGGGGTTCCTGGAGTCGTGCCACCGGCCACGTCGTACGCACCTGCCCCTCGCGCCACTGTTAGGAAAGTTTCCAATTCGGTGCGATGAACGTAGGCCGCTGGTCAGCCGGGCGTCAATGGGCTGTCCCGGTCCGGCAACCAAAGCGTTACCTCGGTGTCCGGAACCGGTATGCGGAACCGGCACGCCGAATGGGGCCCCGCCGGGGCAGGGCGGCGGCCCGAGGGGAGGCGCCGGTCAATGGGGGGGGGGGGGGACGCCGCCCCCCCCCCCCCCGACCCCCCCGCGGGGGGGTAGAGAACCCGCGT
>NZ_JBHYWP010000013.1:73943-91979 GCF_042751845.1 Streptomyces sp. NPDC059398
GTGACAGCTTCGGTACGGACGGTGAACTGCGGTGGTACGGGACTCCGGGCCCGCCCCGGCCGCAACTCCGGGAGGTTCTGTTACTTCGCGAGGTTCTGCGGCGGGATCGGTGACGCGGCGAGCGACTGCGGCGACGTCGGGCTCGCCAGTGCGGACGGGGCCGACATCCCGGCTGCCGAGTCGACCGGCGGCTCCTCCGTGTCGACCGTGACCGGACCGCCCACGACCAGGATGCCCGCCTCCTCCAGCGCGATCTTGAGCCGCCAGCGCAGCTCCCGCTCCACGCCCAGGGCCTTGCCCGGCATGGTCTTGGCGGAGATCCGGATGACCATCGAGTCGAGCAGTACGGAGTCCAGGCCCAGGATCTCCACCGGGCCCCAGAGCTGTTCGTTCCACGGTTCGGACTTGGCCAGGTCCTGGCCGGCGGTGCTGATCACCTCGCGCAGCCGCTCCAGGTTCTCGGTGGGCTTCACCTGGACGTCGACGGAGGCCGTCGCCCAGCCCTGGCTGAGGTTGCCGATCCGCTTGATCTCGCCGTTGCGTACGTACCAGATCGCGCCGTTCTCACCGCGCAGCTTGGTCACCCGCAGCCCGACCTCGATCACCTCACCGGTGGCGACCCCGGCGTCGATGCTGTCCCCCACGCCGTACTGGTCCTCCATGATCATGAAGACGCCGGAGAGGAAGTCGGTGACCAGATTGCGCGCACCGAACCCGATCGCGACACCGGCCACACCGGCCGACGCGAGCAGCGGCGCCAGATCGATCTTGAGCGTGGAGAGCACCATCAGGGCGGCGGTGCCGAGGATCACGAAGGACGCCACCGAGCGGAGCACCGAGCCGATGGCCTCGGAGCGCTGGCGGCGGCGCTCCTGGTTGACCAGCAGACCGCCGAGCGCGGTGCCCTCGACAGCCGTGGCGCTGCGGTTCATGTGCTCTATGAGCCGGGTGAGCGCGCGCCGGACGAGGGAGCGCAGCACGGTGGCGATGACCAGGATCAGGACGATCCGCAGCCCGATCGACAGCCACGTGGACCAGTTCTGCTGCACCCAGTCGGCCGCATTGGTCGCGGACTTCTGGGCGTCGTCGAGCGTGTCGGCCGTACCGGGCCGGGAGCTGTCACCCGCCGCTAGGGACCAGGCCACGGCGTGCACGGCGTTCACAGCGGAAACCTCCAGGGCAAGGGGGCAGAACCTCCACACTAACGGCGCATCACGCCGCTCTCCGCCGCGCTGACCGGCGGAGAGACGTATCCCACGCCCGGGGTATCGGCGGGAGTGGGCGGAACCCCGCACACGGCCGCTGGCGGCTGCTGAAAACCGCCGGTAACCGCGCGCGAACGGTCAGGAACGGCCAGGTGCGGACGAAAACACTCCGAGCCCGTTACCTGACGTTGGTGGCGCTTCCACCAGGCATGAGGAGAGACTGAGAGCAGATCGTCCCGGCGCGAGCCACGCGCCGCCGGCGTACAAGGAGGCATCCACCGTGCCGCACGTCCTGGTCCTCAACGCGTCGTACGAGCCGCTCGGCGTCGTACCGCTCCGTCGCGCGCTCGTCCTCGTCCTGGAGAACAAGGCGGTCTCCCTGGAGGAATCCGGCGCCTTCATGCACAGTGCCACCCGCATCGTCCCCGCGCCCAGCGTCGTACGGCTGAAGCGGTTCGTGCGCGTCCCCTACCGGGGGCCCGTCCCGCTCACCCGCCGTGCCCTGTTCGCGCGTGACGGCGGCCGCTGTATGTACTGCGGTGGCGTCGCAACCAGCGTCGACCATGTCATCCCGCGCAGCCGCGGCGGACAGCACCGCTGGGACAATGTGGTGGCCGCGTGCCGCCGCTGCAACCACGTGAAGGCCGACCGGCACCTGCTGGAACTGGGCTGGCGCCTGCGCCACCAGCCGGCCCCGCCGAGCGGCCTCGCCTGGCGCATCATCGGAACCGGCCACCGGGACCCGCGCTGGCTGCCGTATCTGCAGCCGTTCGGAGCGGAGGACGCGATGGCGCGGATCGACGGCGTGTCGGCCTGAGGGGCGGGGGCTTGCGCTCGGTGCCCGGTGCCCGGATCTGAGGCGCCGGGTCGCCGTGCCACCGCGGGCGGGTGCGCCCAGTGCCCGTTCGGTGTGCCGGAATTGCCCGATCGGGTGGCGGTGTGGACAATTCCCTCTGCGGGGAACTGAATGTGACCCGGCTCACGTTGGTGAGACGAATACGGATGGGGCCGCGCCCGCTGGGTAGGGCTTGGATCCAACCTCGTCGCCGACCTTACGGAGATTCTCGTGGGCGCTTCAGCGCAGCTTCTGCTCTCGGCCCTGTCCAAACCTGTCCCGGACACCGTTCCGGAGCTCGTGCCGGACCTGATGCCGGACCCCGACGCGAGCACCAGCTCCATGGAGCTGCCGCTGACCAGCGAACCCCCGCTCTCCGATGTCGCCCCCCTCACCAGCGAGCCGCCGCTCGCCGACTTCACCCCGTTGACCAGTGAGCCCACCGCATACGGAACGGCTGCCGGGATCTGACCGCAGCCTGAACGGGGAGTCCGTATGAGCCTTGCCAGGCTCGCCGCGCTGCATGGAGTCGCCACCAGCTACGCACCGTCCGGTGATGTCACCGTCCCGGTCTCCGACACCACCGTCGTCGCCGTGCTCGCCGCGCTCGACATCGACGCGTCGACACCTGAGGCGGTGGGCGCGGCGCTCGCCCGCCACGAGGCGGCCCTGGCGGACCGGCTGCTGCCGCCGACCGTGGTGGCCAGGCCGGGTGAGCGGCCCCCGGTGGTGCGGGACCTTCCGCCGGGCACCCGGCTGCGGATCGAGACCGAGCAGGGCGCCGTCCTCGACAAGTGGCAGGAACTGCCGCTCGGTGTGCACCGGTTGCGGGCCGACACGGCCGACGGGCGTACCGCCCGGGCCGCGCTCGTGGTCGCACCCGAACGGGTGCCTCAGCCGCCCGGCCGCGGCCACGGCTTCCTGGTGCAGCTCTACTCCCTGCTGTCCGCCCGCTCCTGGGGCATGGGCGACCTCGGTGACCTCGCCGAACTGGCCGCCTGGTCGGGGCGCGTGCACGGCGCCGGATTCGTCCAGGTCAACCCGTTGCACGCGGCAGTGCCAGGCGCGCCCACCGACCCCTCCCCGTACCGGCCTTCGTCGCGGCGCTTTCCCGACCCCGTCCATCTGCGGGTCGAGGCGGTCCCCGAGTACGCATACACCGGGGACCGCGGCCATCAGGACCGGGCCGCCGCGCTGCGTGAAGCGGTGCTCGACGGGGGCGCGCTGATCGACCGCGACGCCGTATGGGCGCTGAAGAAGGAGGTCCTGGAGCTGGTCCACGAGGTCCCGCTCGGACCCGGCAGACGCGCGGCCTACGCCGACTACCTCGCCGACCAGGGCCGTCCGCTGGAGGACCACGCCACCTGGTGCGCGCTGGCCGAGGAGCACGGACCCGACTGGCACAGCTGGCCCGCGCCGCTCCGCGACCCCCGCTCGCACGGCACGGCCCGCGCCCGCGCGGCGCTCCAGCACCGCGTCGACTTCCATATGTGGCTCGCCTGGCTGACCGACTCCCAGCTCGCCGACGCGCAACGCGCCGCCCGCGAGGCGGGAATGGAGACCGGTCTGGTCCACGATCTGGCCGTCGGGGTGCACCCGGACGGCTCGGACGCCTGGGCCCAGCAGTCCGTCTTCGCGGCGGGGATGTCCGTCGGCGCCCCACCGGACGCCTTCAACGCGCGCGGCCAGGACTGGGGCCTGCCGCCCTGGCGCCCCGACGCGCTCGCCGCCTCCGGATACGCGCCCTACCGCGGCCTCCTGAGGAACATCCTGCGGAACGCGGGCGCCCTCCGGATCGACCATGTGATGGGGCTCTTCCGGCTCTGGTGGGTACCCGAGGGCGGCGATCCCACCACAGGAACATATGTCCGTTACGACGCCGAGGCGATGCTCGCCGTACTCGTACTTGAGGCCCACCGGGCGGGCGCGGCCGTCATCGGTGAGGACCTCGGCACCGTCGAGCCGGGCGTACGGGAATCGCTCGCGCGCCGGGGCGTCCTGGGCACTTCGGTGCTCTGGTTCGAGCGCGACTGGAGCGGTACGGGCCGGCCGCTGCCGCCGGAGGAGTGGCGCGAGGAGTGCGTGGCCACCGCGACCACCCACGATCTGCCCCCCACCGCCGCCCGGCTGACCGGTGAACATGTCGGACTCCGCCACCGCCTGGGCCTGCTGACCCGCCCGCTGGGCCAGGAACAGGCCGAGGACAGGGCCGAACTCGCCGACTGGCTCGGCTTCCTCTCCCGGCTCGGGCTGCTTCCCGAGTGCTCCGGCGACGAGGAGGGCGAGGTCCGCGCCGTCCACCGTTTCCTGCTGCGCACCCCGGCCCGGATGACCGGCATCTGGCTGCCGGACGCGGTGGGGGACCGCAGGCCGCAGAACCTCCCCGGCACCTGGGACGAATATCCCAACTGGCGGCTGCCGGTCGCCGGCCCGCAGGGCAGGCCCATGACCCTGGAGGAAGTGGCCGCTTCGCCCCGTCTGCACCGCCTGATGGCTGAGTTCCGGTCGCGTACGGCACCCCCGGGCGCGCAGACCGCATAGCCGTTCGCTACGTTTGGTCCGTGGACAAGAAGAACGCCCTGCGCGCCGGAGCCGTAGCAGCCGGTACGACGCTGATGATGCTGCTCATGTCGTCCCCCGCGCTCGCGCTGACCCGCGACGACGGCGACGACCCCGGCCCCGGCCTGAGTGTCTTCGACACGGTCGGCCTCTTTGTGATCACACCTCTCGTGCTGTTCGGCATCATCGCCGGACTGGTGATGGTCCTCGACAAGTCCCGCAAGAAGGCCTGACACCCGCCCTCTTCAGGGGAAGTTCCCGAAGCAACGGAAGCCCCCGAAGCAACGGGAGCACCAGAAGTACCGCAAGCGCCAGAAGTACCTGGAGATGCCGCGGAGCCGTACGGACGGCTCCGCGGCACCTCTGCGTTCCGGGCCGGACCTCCGGAGACCGTGGGGGATAGGTTGCGGGCATGACCGAGTGGGACATCCGCAAACTCCAGATCCTCCGCACCCTGAGCGAGCGGGGCACGGTCACGGCCACCGCCGATGTGCTCCGGATGACCCCCTCGGCCGTCTCCCAGCAGCTCTCCAACCTGGCGAAGCAGCTCGGCGTACCGCTGCTCGTGGCCCACGGCAGACGGGTCAGGCTCACCGACGCCGCCCATCTCGTGCTCCGGCACGCCGAGGCGGTCTTCGCCCAGCTGGAGCGGGCCGACGCCGAACTGGCCGGCTACCTCCACGGGGAGGCGGGCGAGGTCCGGGTGGGCGCCTTCTCCACCGCCGTCCCCGCCCTGGTGGTCCCCGCGGTGGCCGCGCTGCGCCGCAGCCACCCCGCCGTCGATGTCCGTATCCGGGAGGCGGAGGCGGCCGAGGCGTACGAACTGCTCTCGCGCGGCGACGTCGACCTGGCGATCTCGCTCGCCGCGCACGCCCCGACCGCCCGCGATCCGCGCTTCACCCGGGTACCGCTGCTCGCCGACCCGCTCGACGTGGCGCTGCCCGCCGGGCACCCGCTGGCGGCGGCCGAGGGGCTGCGGCTCGCCGATCTCTCCGGCGAGGCCTGGATCTTCGGTGGCAGCGGCCCCTGGTCGGAGATCACCACGGCGGCCTGCGAGGCCGCCGGTTTCGTCCCCGAGCAGGCGCACAGCGCGGCCGGCTGGACGGCGATCCTGGCCATGGTGGAGGCGGAGATGGGGGTCGCGCTGGTGCCCAGGATGGCGGTGGGCGGGGAGCGCCGCCCCGGGGTCGTGACCCGGGTGCTCAGTGCCGACCAGCCGCTGCGCCATGTGATCGCGGCGGTGCGGCGCGGGGCCGAGGAGCGCTCCGCGACCGGCCGGGTACTGGACGCGCTGCGCGAGGTCGCGGAGGAGCAGGGCGGCCACCCGTAGCATCGTTCAGATTCACTGAATGGATTCTGTGGAAACTTTCGATGGACGCGATCGTTGGTTCTGGGTGACAGTCGGACCATGACTTCCACCGACGCACCGAGCTCCCAGGACCCCCACGCCAACGACGCGGCCCCGTACGGCGGCGGCGACCCGTACGCCGACTACCGCTCCGGTGACCACGCCTTCACCGAGCTGGTGGACCTGGCCGACCGCCGCCTCGGTGCGGGCGTCGTCGCGGCCAACGACGAGTTCTTCGCCGAGCGCGAGAACCTGCTCGTCCGCGAGCGCGCCGTCTTCGACCCCGAGCGCTTCGGCCACAAGGGCAAGATCATGGACGGCTGGGAGACCCGCCGCCGCCGCGGTGCCTCCGCCGGGACGCCCTTCCCGACCCCCGACGAGCACGACTGGGCGCTCGTCCGGCTCGGTGCCCCCGGCATCATCCGCGGGATCATCGTGGACACCGCCCACTTCCGCGGCAACTACCCGCAGCAGATATCGGTCCAGGGCGCCCTGGTGGAGGGCTCCCCGAGCCCGGACGAGCTGCTCGCCGACGACGTGAAGTGGGAGGAGATCGTCCCGCGGTCCCCCGTACTCGGCCACGCCGCCAACGCCTTCGAGATCACCGGCGACCGCGTCTACAGCCACGTCCGGCTCTGCCAGCACCCCGACGGCGGTGTCGCCCGCCTCCGGGTGCACGGCGAAGTCGTGCCGGACCCCGAGTGGCTCGACCTGCTCTCCACGGTCGACCTGCTCTCGGTGCTCAACGGCGCCGCCTACGAGGACGCGTCGGACCGCTTCTACTCGTCGCCGACCCAGATCATCCTGCCCGGCACCTCCCGCAAGATGGACGACGGCTGGGAGAACCGCCGCCGCCGGGTCCGCGACACCAACGACTGGGTGCGCTTCCGGCTGGCCGCGCAGGGCGCCGTACGCGCCGTGGAGATCGACACCGCCTACCTCAAGGGCAACGCCGCCGGCTGGATCGCGCTGAGCGGCCGGGACGGCGAGTCGGGCGAGTGGTTCGAGATCATCCCGCGCACCCGGCTCCAGCCCGACACCCTGCACCGCTTCAAGCTCCCCGCCGATGCGGTCGTCACCCACGTCCGGCTCGACACTTTCCCGGACGGCGGGGTGGCGCGGATGCGGCTGCACGGCACGTTCACCGAGGCGGGCACGGCCGAGCTGCGCCGCAGGTACAACGGGTCCTGAGCCCCCGGATCCGATTGAACGAACACCGCTGACACCTCTGTCCGGAGGCCGGGGGGAAACCCGCACAGAGGAAGGGGCGGGCGGGCGCGTCCTGCCGGACCGCACCCGCCCGCCCCGCACTCACGGCCTAGGCGTGCGCCGCCGCCGCGTCCGCCGCCTGGGCCCGCAGGGCGCGCTCCACACCCGAGCGGGACTCCGAGACCAGCCGCCGCAGCGCGGCGTTCGGCCCCGCGGACTCCAGCCAGGCGTCCGTCGCGTCCAGCGTCTCCTGCGACACCTGGAGCCCCGGGTAGAGGCCGACCGCCACCTGCTGGGCCATCTCGTGGCTGCGGGACTCCCAGACCCCCTTGACCGCCGCGAAGTACTTCTCCGTGTACGGGGCGAGCACCTCGTGCTGGTCGGTCTGGACGAAGCCGCCGATGACCGCTTCCTGGACGGCGTTGGGCAGCTGGTCGGACTCCACGACCGAGGCCCAGGCCTCGGCCTTGGCGGCATCGGTCGGACGCGCGGCACGGGCGCTCGCCGCGTGGCGCTCACCCGCCGACGTCTGGTCGCGCTGCAGCTCCGCCGCGATCTCCTCCTCGTCGAACCGGCCGACCGCCGCCAGCCGGTGCACGAACGCCCAGCGCAGCTCGGTGTCGACGGCCAGGCCCTCGATCGACTCCTCGCCTTCGAGCAGCCCGTTCAGCAGGTCGAGCTGGAGCGGTGTGCGCGCCGTCGCCGCGAAGGCACGGGCCCACGCCAGCTGGTGGTCGCTGCCCGCGTCGGCGGCCCGCAGGTGCGCCAGCGTCGCGTCCGTCCACTGGCTCAGCCCCGCCTCGCGCCAGGCCGGGTCCGCGTACAGGTCGAGTGCCAGCTTCACCTGGCGGTGCAGCGACTGGACGACGCCGATGTCCGACTCCTTGGAGATGCCGGAGAGGACGAGCGCCAGATAGTCGCGGGTGGCCAGCTCGCCGTCGCGGGTCATGTCCCAGGCGGAGGCCCAGGACAGGGCGCGCGGCAGCGACTCGGCGAAGTCGCCCAGGTGCTCGGTGACGAAGCGCAGCGACTCCTCGTCGAGGCGGACCTTCGCGTACGACAGGTCGTCGTCGTTGAGCAGGATCACCGCGGGGCGCGGCTTGTCCTGCGGGAAGGACACCTCGGTGCGCTCACCGTCGACGTCCAGCTCGATGCGGTCGGTACGGACGAGCCTGCCGTCCCCGTCCAGGTCGTAGCAGCCGATCGCGATGCGGTGCGGGCGCAGCGTCGGCACGCCCTTGGCGCCTGCGGGCAGCTCCGGCGCCTCCTGGCGTACGGCGAAGGAGGTGATGCGGCCTTCGCCGTCGACCTCGATCTCCGGGCGCAGGATGTTGATCCCGGCGGTCTCCAGCCACGCCGTCGACCAGGCCTTCAGATCGCGCCCCGAGGTCTTCTCCAGCGCGCCGAGCAGGTCCGAGAGACGGGTGTTGCCGAAGGCGTGCTCCTTGAAGTACGCCTGGACGCCCTGGAAGAACTCGTCCATGCCCACATAGGCGACGAGCTGCTTGAGCACCGAAGCACCCTTGGCGTACGTGATGCCGTCGAAGTTGACCAGCACATCGTCCAGGTCGGTGATGTCGGCCATGATCGGGTGCGTGGACGGCAGCTGGTCCTGGCGGTAGGCCCAGGTCTTCATGGAGTTGGCGAACGTCGTCCACGAGTGCGGCCACCGGGAGCCGTCCGCGTACGCCTGGCACGCGATCGAGGTGTACGTGGCGAACGACTCGTTCAGCCAGAGGTCGTTCCACCACTCCATGGTGACCAGGTCGCCGAACCACATGTGCGCCAGCTCGTGCAGGATGGTCTCGGCGCGCGTCTCGTACGCGGCGTCGGTGACCTTGGAGCGGAAGACGTACTGGTCGCGGATGGTCACCGCGCCCGCGTTCTCCATGGCGCCCGCGTTGAACTCCGGCACGAAGAGCTGGTCGTACTTGGCGAAGGGATACGCGTAGTCGAACTTCTCCTGGAACCAGTCGAAGCCCTGCCGGGTGACGTCGAAGATCGCGTCCGCGTCGAGGAACTCGGCCAGCGAGGGGCGGCAGTAGATCCCCAGCGGGACGGTCACGCCGTCCTTCTCGTAGCTGCTGTGCACCGAGTGGTACGGGCCGACGATGAGCGCCGTGATGTACGTCGAGATGCGCGGCGTCGCCTCGAACTCCCAGACGCGGTCACGCGGTTCGGGCGTCGGCGAGTTGGAGATCACGGTCCAGCCCTCGGGGGCCTTAACGGTGAACTGGAAGGTCGCCTTCAGGTCGGGCTGCTCGAAGTTGGGGAAGACCCGCCGTGCGTCGGCGACCTCGAACTGGGTGTACAGGTACGCCTGGTCGTCCACCGGGTCGACGAAGCGGTGCAGTCCCTCACCGGTGTTGGTGTACGCGCAGTCCGCGACCACCCGCAGCTCGTTCTCCCCGGCGAGCAGCCCGGGGAGCGCGATACGGGAGTCCGCGAAGACGGCGCCGACATCCAGCGGCGTCCCGTTCAGGACGGCCTCGTGCACGGTGGGTGCGATCAGGTCGATGAAGGTCTCTGCCCCGGCCTCCGCGCTCCGGAAGCGCACCGTGGTCTCGGACCGGTAGGTGCCTCCCTCCTGCGCGCCGCTGAGGTCGAGGTCGATCCTGTACGAGTCGACGGTGAGCAGGCTCGCACGCTGCCGTGCCTCTTCGCGGGTCAGATTTGTGCCGGGCACCCGGGTCATCTCCTCGGTATGTGACGTTTCCGCTCATCCTTCCACGCCCCGCGGCGTGCCAGAGGGCGGGAGGGGGCGGATACGGCGGAGCGCACGGCTCCGCTCCACCCGCGTGCGGGGAAGCGGAGCCGTGCGCTCCGGGGAGGGGGCGGGCTCAGGCGCTGAGCTCGGCCGCCACCAGCTCCGCGATCTGGACGGCGTTCAGCGCGGCGCCCTTGCGGAGGTTGTCGTTGGAGACGAAGAGGGCCAGGCCGTTCTCCACGGTCTCGTCGTTGCGGATGCGGCCCACGTACGACGGGTCCGTACCGGCGGCCTGCAGCGGCGTCGGGATCTCGGAGATCTCCACGCCCGGGGCGGCCCTCAGCAGCTCGTAGGCGCGCTCCACCGTGAGCGGGCGGGCGAAACGGGCGTTGATCTGGAGGGAGTGGCCGGAGAAGACCGGGACCCGGACGCAGGTGCCGGAGACCTTCAGCTCCGGGATCTCCAGGATCTTGCGGGACTCGTTGCGGAGCTTCTGCTCCTCGTCCGTCTCGAAGGAGCCGTCGTCGACGATCGAACCGGCCAGCGGCAGCACGTTGAAGGCGATCGGGCGCTTGTAGACACCGGGCTCCGGGAAGTCCACCGCGCCGCCGTCGTGGGTCAGCCGGTCGGCGTCGGCGACGACCTTGGCCGCCTGGCCGTGCAGCTCGGCCACACCGGCCACGCCCGAGCCGGACACCGCCTGGTAGGTGGCGACGGTCAGCGCTTCGAGGCCGGCCTCGCCGTGCAGCGGGCGCAGTACCGGCATCGCGGCCATCGTCGTGCAGTTCGGGTTGGCGATGATGCCCTTGGGGCGGTCGGCGATGGCGTGCGGGTTGACCTCCGAGACCACCAGCGGGACCTCGGGGTCGCGGCGCCAGGCGGAGGAGTTGTCGATCACGACGGGCCCCTGCGCGGCCACCTTCTCGGCGAGCGCCTTGGAGGTGGCGCCGCCGGCCGAGAAGAGCACGATGTCCAGACCGGAGTAGTCGGCCGTGGACGCGTCCTCGACGGTGACGCCCTTGCTCTGCCAGGCGAGAGTGGTGCCCGCCGAGCGCACGGAGGCGAACAGCCGCAGCTCGTCGACCGGGAACTCCCGCTCGGCGAGGATCTTTCGCATGACTGTGCCGACCTGACCGGTGGCTCCGACGATTCCGACCCTCACGGTGACTCCTCCGTACTCACTGCGCACCTGCTGCGCGTGCTGACTGGCCAGGGTGGCCACGGCCGGCCGCACCATCATGCGTACGACCGGCGGCGCCTTGTCCAATCCATTGTCCGGGGTACGGACGGATCCGCCGTCCGGGAAACGGACAGCGGGGCAGGCGCCGGTTCTGGCACCTGCCCCACTGCTCAGCCGCTCACACCTCATCCGGCGTGGTTGCGGCGTTCACCACAGTTACGGTGTGACGTCCGTGATCCGGACGCTGCCGGTGCCCGCGACCGTGCCCCGGGCGTTCAGCAGCTGCACCTGGCCGAAGAGCTCGCGCCCGGCGGGCGGCGGCGCTGCCGCGACGACCCGGGCGCTGACCTTCGCCGATGCGCCGGTGGCGAGTTTCACCGGCTTGGCCGCGTCCACCTCGACCGAGCCCAGCGACGGCGCGAAGTACACATCGCGGTAGCTGTACGTCGTCGACCCGGCCGGGACCGCGTAGCCGTCCACCTCGACGGTGTACGTACCGGCGGCCGGCTTCAGCAGGCTGACCGACTCGTCGGAGCCCCCGGTCGCGGACGAGCCGACCTGGGTGGTGCCCCGGTAGACGTACAGGTCCAGGTCGGCCCCGGTGTCCGAGGTCCCGCCGATGGACACGTCGAACCGGTCCACGCCCTCCGGGACGGTGATCGTGGTGGTCCTGCTCTCGCCTTCCTTGATCGTCGGGGTGGCCTCGTCGGACGAGCCGAGCGGGCCGCCCTTCAGCGTGCCGTCGATGGCGGCGAAGCCGTTGCGGACCTTCCACTCGACCGGCGCCGGGGTGCCTGCCTTGGCCTCGGGGAGGGTCTGGACGGCCGGGTCGAAGGCGGCGCCGAGCAGCGCGACATCCAGCTTGTACGGGTTGTCGAGGTAGGGCGATGTACGGCGGGCCTCGACCTCGATCTCCCAGACACCCGGAGCCGGGTCCGCGTAGGACCGCAGATCCGGACGGCAGGTGTTGGCCGGGTTGTCGTAGTTCGGGTAGCAGCTGGGCGTCGATGTGTCGTCCACCGGCACCCCGTACGGGTGGATGGAGATGAAGCGGGTCTGGCTGCCCGAGCGCAGCGCGCTCATCCCGACCTCAAGTGCCTTGGCGCCCTCCGGCACCGTCAGGAAGTACGACGTGGTGCCGTTGCGCTGCACCGAGCCGGAGTGCTTGACGGTGTACGACGGCTTGGCGAGCGGCTCGGAGACGACCACGGTGGCCATGATCTGCTGGTCGGTGCCGACCGTCTTCGGGTCGTCGAGCTGGAGGATCGCGCTGTGCGCCCCGGCCGACGCGGGCCTGGCGCGTACGGTCACGGTCACCGCCCGGCCCAGCGGCAGGGACACCTTCGCCGGTCCGGCCAGCTCGAAGGTGCCGTCGTTGTTGCGGAAGGACAGCCGGTGCGCGACGGCCCGGTCGGGTCCGGTGGTCCGTACGACAGTGACCTTGTACGTCTTCTGCTTCCCGGCCTTCAGACCGCCCTCGCGGTCGTAGATGCCGGTGCCGTACCCGGGGGTCTTCAGGGCGTCGTCGATCGCGGTGTCGACGGGCGCCTTGACGGTGTACTCGTGTGCGGCGGCCTGTCGTGAGTCCGCGGCCTTCTGGATGTTCTTCCAGGCGCCGACGATATTGATCAGACCCGCGCCCTCGGCGTGTGCCGGGACGCCCTTGATGTGGGTGGCGGTGCTGGTGAGCGCGGTTCGCAGATCGGCCGGGGGCAGCTCGATGTGCCGCTGCTTCGCGGCCGAGAGGAGCAGCGCGCTCGCTCCGGCGGCCTGCGGGGAGGCCATCGAGGTGCCCTGGAGCATCGAGTACCCGGCGGGCAGTGAGTAACCCGCCTCCTTCACCGGGGCGCCGGGCAGCCAGGTCTGAGTGGAGTTGACGGCGGCGCCGGGCGCGGAGAGCGTCGGTGTGAAGCCGCCGTCCTCACGCGGGCCGCGCGAGGAGAACGGCATCATGTCGTTCTTCTTCGTCACGCCGGACCCGTAGTCGGCGGCCCAGGTCTCCTTGGAGATGGTCGCGCCGACGGAGATCACATGGTCGGCGAGGCCGGGGTCCCCGATGGTGTTGAGGCCGGGGCCCTCGTTGCCCGCCGAGATGACGAGCTGGACGCCGTAGGTGTCGATGAGGCGCTTGTAGAGCTCGTCGCGCGCGTTGTTCCCGTCGTTGAGCGGGGGCAGCCCGCCGATCGACATGTTGACGATGTCGACACCGCGGTTGACGACCAGGTCCATCATGCCCTCGGTGAGCGCGACGTTGGTGCAGCCGCCGTTCCAGGCGCAGGCGCGCGACGAGACGATCTTCGCGCCGGGCGCCGCTCCGTTCATCGCGCCGCCGAACAGACCGTTCGCCGATGTGATGCCCGCGACATGGGTGCCGTGCTCGCTCTGGATGACACCGATGTTGACGTAGTCGGACCTGTCGCCCGCCGCGTCGTAGACGACGTTCTTCCGGCTCTCGACCACGAAGGGGACCCGCTCGGCGACATCCGTCCTCGGGTCGTCCTTGCCGAAGTAGCCGATCTGGAACTTGTCCTTGTACGGCTTCATCGCGGTGTCGTCGGTGAAGTCGCCGTTGTTGTTCAGATCGACCCGTACGGTCCCGGCGACCGGGTCGTACAGCACACCCCACACATCGGTGGTGTCGCCGTCCCGGTTGAGGTCGCCCGCCTCGTCGCCGCCGGTGGTGACCTTCTCGGCGAAGGTCTGGAAGCGGTACGAACCGGCCGGGGCCTTCCAGGTGCGGCCGGCCGCGGTGAAGGACGGGCCCGTGACCGCGCTGTTCATCCGCAGCCAGGTGCCGTCGCCGTCGGAGACCGGGTCGGTCGCGGTCACCCAGTCGACGATCTTCCGCTCCCCGGTGCTGGTCTTGCGCAGCGCGGGGTGGCCCAGGTCGACACCGGAGTCGAGGATGCCGATGGTCACGCCCCGGCCGTCGGCCTTCGGGTGCTGCTTCACGAAGCCGACCGCTCCCGTCTCGAAGGACGGGTTGTACGGGTTTCCGGCCGGGGTCTTCCGGCCAGGGGCGGCGTAGGGCCCGGCGGACGCCTTGGACGTGGCGCCCTTCGCGGTGTCACCGGCCGGGGTGGGGTCGTCCAGCTCGATCTCCTGCTTGAGGTCGATGCCGTGCACGGAGGCGAGCTTCGCCGCCGCCTTGAGGGCCGAACCGGCCCTGGGCGTCGGCAGGGCGGCCCGTACGTACCCCAGCTTGTCGTCGGTCCTGCCGACGATCGCCCCGGGCACGGCGTCGAACTGCTTGCGCACCTGGGTGGTCGCGCCCGGCGCCGTCGCCACCATGACGGTCACGGACTTCGTGCCGTCCTGCTCGGCCCGCCCGAGTAGCTGCGCGTCGGAGGCGCCGAGCTTGTCCGACGCCGGCCCGGCGGGCTTCGCGGCCTTCATGCCGGACGGCGCGGGTACGTCCTGACCCGCTGCGGCGACCGCGGGCACGGCGCCGGCCGCGGCGAGAGCGAGGACCACGCCCGCGGCGGCCGCGATCCGGGCCGCGCGTCTCGCCCGGGTTATGGAGCTGGGGAATTCGAGGCTCATCTGCATCCCTGTATGTGGAAGAAAAGGTCCGGAATCCGGAGCTTGATGACCGGATCTTTACCTAAATGACCCTCTCTTGGGGAGAGTTGGCCATCGCCCGGCTGCCTCTTGGCGGACTTCCGCCATACGCCACCACGGTCATAGCGGGCCGAAACCGATCAACCGCGGCCCCGCCCGGCCGCGTCCGCGCCCCGGGGACCGCGGACGGTCACGGGTGATCCCTGTGCAGTGATCGGTGTCGCCTGTTGCGGCCTCGTTCACGCGGAGGCCATGCCCGCTGCCAACCATCCCAAGGAGCGGGGGAGAACCTGCCCCGCCGCCCTTGCAGACGCGTCCGCACCCGGGGAGACCCAGCCATGTCACGTATGCGTTCCGCCGCCCGCGCACTCGACCGCCGCGCCTTCCTCGCCGCAGCGGGCGCCGCAGCCGTATCGGCCGGCGTCGGCGCCGCCGTCGGGACCGGCGGGGGCGCCTCCGCCGCCCCGACCGCGCCCGGCGCCGCCGCACCCGCCGCACTCCGCTCTTCGCCCGCCGCGCCCACCACACCCGCCGCGCCCACCACACCCGCCGCACCCTCACCGGCCGGCACCACCCTGCTCACATCGGCGGCCCCCCGCACCGGCCACCCCGGCAGCGGCTACCGGAGGCTGGGCGACGGCCCCGGCTGGGACCGGGTCGTACGGGACCGGCTCGCCACCGCACGCTCCGGCCGCGCCGCCCGGCGCACCGCGCTCGCCGCCTTCGTCCAGCTCACCGATCTGCATCTGACCGACGTCCAGCACCCGGTGCGCGGCGAGTTCCTGCGCCCCGCCGACACCGCGGCCTGGCGCCCGCACGAAGCGCTCACGGTGCCCGGCGCGGTCTCCCTGATCGAACGGGTCAACGCCCTGCGCACCGGTCCCGCCACCGGGGCGCCGCTCTCCTTCGTGATGACCACGGGGGACAACACCGACAACAACTCGCACGCCGAACTCGGCTGGTTCCTCGGGGTGATGAGCGGCGGGCGCATCACCCCCAACACCGGCGACCCCGGCCGCTACGAAGGGGTCCAGGACTCCGGAATCAAGCATTTCTGGCACCCGGACAGGGCGCTGCGCGACACCGACAAGCAGCGCGGCTTCCCGCACATCGAAGGCTTCCTCGCGGCGGCCGTACGCTCCGTGCACAGCCCGGGGCTGCGGATGCCCTGGTACTCGACCGTCGGCAACCACGACTCGCTGAGCAGCGGATCCATGGCGGCCCGCGGCCACTTCCTGGCCGACTTCGCGACCGGCGGGCGGAAGCTGTACGAGATCCCGGCCGCCGAGGCACGGGCCCAGCTGGCCACCGACCAGAAGAACGGGGACTACGACGGCAGCCACTTCGCCGCCCTGGTCCGCAGGCACACCAGGGACCTGCGCCCCGTCACCCCGGACCCCGCCCGCGCCCCCTTCACCCCGCGCGAGTACCTCACCGCCCACCTCGACCCCGCCCACACCGGCGCCGGACCGGCGGGACACGGCTACACCCGGGCCAACCTCGAAAGCGACACCCTCTACTACACCTTCCGGGCCGCACCCGGCGTCCTCGGCATCAGCCTCGACACCACCGGCAGGGGCGGCCACTTCACCGGCACCATCGGCACCGCACAGCTCAACTGGCTGGAGCGGACGCTCAAGACGCACCCGGACGAACACATCCTGGTCTTCAGCCACCACAACAGCTGGACCATCACCAACACCCACCCCGACCCGGCCCGCCCCGGCGAGCGGAACCACTCGGGGGACGAGATCGTCGCGCTGCTCGGCAGCCACCGCAACACGCTCGCCTGGATCAACGGCCACAGCCACCGCAACAAGATCCAGCCGCACGGCTCCTTCTGGGAGGTCACCACCGCGTCGCACATCGACTTCCCCCAGCTCGCCCGGGTCTTCGAGCTGGTCGACAACCACGACGGCACGCTCTCGCTCCTCACCACCCTGGTCGAGTCGGCGGCCCCGCACCGCACGGACTTCACCGACCTCACCCGGACCGGACTCGCCGCGCTCTACCGGGAGCTGTCCTTCAACGCGCCGGGCGCCCGTACGGACCTCTCGGGCACGGCCGGCGACCGGAACACCGAACTGGTCATCGGGAAGCGCTGATCCGGGTCAGCGGGGCAGCACCACCACACGGGCGGCCGGCGCCCGGTCCTCGGCGGCCATCAGGGCGGTACGCACCACCGTCGCCTGCTGCGCGGGCGTGTCACGCAGCTTGGCCGGCGTCAGATGCACGACGGTGATGCCGAGCCGCTCCAGACGGTCGCGCTTACGGGCGTACGGCGAATCGAGCACGTCGTCCTCGCCGCCACCGCGCGCCCCGCGTCCGGCACTTGCCCGGGAGGCCGCCCGGGTGTCCAGCTCCACCGCCACCGCCTCGTCGGGCCAGTAGACGTCCACTCCGCCCAGCGAGGGCCCGCCCGGCAGCCGCAGCTCCACATTCCAGAGCGGGTCGGGCAGTCCGTGGTCGCGCACCAGCCCGTACAGCCGGTCCTCGGCGAGACAGCGCCCCTCCGCGAGCAGTGAGTCCACCGCGCGCGCCACGTGGTCCCGCGAGAGCAGCCGGGCCAGCTTCAGCTCCCTGACGAGGGCGGCCGGTTCGCAGTGTCCGCCGCGTACGGCCTCGGTGAGCAGCCGCCGTACCGCGTCCGCGTCCGGGAGTCCGGCGACGGCGTCGGCCAGCGCCCGTTCCACCGGGGCCACCGGCACTCCGGCGATCCGCTCGGCGAGCGGCAGGGTGTGGGCGCGGACGATCCGGGCGCACCCCGTGGAGCGGAGCCTGCGGGTACGCGGCACCAGCACGTCGATCCGGTCGGCGGAGATCAGCGGGGGAGCGGCCGAGAAACGGTGCAGCGCGAGCGCTGCGAGGCCGGTGACCATCGTGTTGCCGTAGACGTCCGGCGGACCGCCCTGCACCGCGCCCTGGCGTGGCTGCGACGGCACCTTCCCCGCCCTCTCCACCGGTGGCCGCCCGGCGTACAGCAGCGCGGCGTGCAGTCGCTCCTCACCGGTCGGCGGGCCCGGGTGCAGAACGAAGACCCCCGGCAGCAGCTGCTGCCAGGGGCCTCCGGGCCGGCACTGGGCGGCCGCGCGGGCCGCCGTCACCCCGTGCTCACGCAGCTGCGGCGCCGAGAGCACCCTGCTGTGGACACCGGCGGAGTGACCGGGGGAACGGGAGGAGAGCGGGGACGAGGTCTCCCCGCAGAGGGAGGTATCGCGGTTCATGCACCGGAGATGCCCATGGTCCCGCCGTCCACTAACCCCTGTTACACAACTGTCGGCAAAACCGGACAACACCGTCCTAAAGTTAACGGGGGAGTTGGCCGAGCGGGGGGCGGGCCCCCAGGGGACGGGGCCCGCGCGCCCCCCGGGAGCACCCCCCCCCTGTTAGACCCAGCAGCGCCCGCCCCCGGGCCGCCAGCCCCCCCCCCCC
>NZ_JBHYWP010000013.1:91989-100452 GCF_042751845.1 Streptomyces sp. NPDC059398
TATAACAATCGTGGGCAAAACCCCCCAACACCCGTCAAAATGTTTCGGGGGGTGGTGGGGGGGGGGGCCGGGCCCCGTGCGGCCCCGGGGCCCGGCCCCGCGAAGGGAACAGCCGGCTGCTTTTCAGACCGCGCGGCCGGCACGCGGACCGCGCACGCGCACCGCGACTCCGGACGCCCGCCCTCAGCCCCCGGCCCGCCCTCAGCTCCCTGGCCCGCTCTCAGACCGCCCGGCCCGCCCCGGCGTCGCACTCCTGGGCGCGCAGCCCACGGGCCAGGTCGTCCCGGGCCTCCAGGACGAGCCTGCGCAGCGCGGGCGCCGCGTCCTGGTGGGCGTCGAGCCAGGCGTCCGTCGCGTCCAGCGTCGACCGGTGGGCCTGCAGCCCGGGGAAGAGGCCCTTCACGACGAGCATCCCGATCTGGATCGAACGCTCGGCCCAGATGCGCTCGATGGCCGCGAAGTACTTCGGCGCGTACGGGGCGGTCAGCTCACGCTGCGACCCCTGCGAGAACCCGCCGATCACCGCCTCCACCAGCGCGTTGGAGAGGGTGTCCGACTCCACGACCGACGCCCACGCCTCGGCCTTGACCTCAGCCGACGGGCGCGAGGCGAGCGCGCGCACCTCGTGCCGCTTGCCGGACGCGGTGTCGTCCCGGGCCAGTTCCGCCGCGATGCCCTGCTCGTCGGCGACACCGTGCGAGGCGAGCGGGGCCAGCAGCTCCCAGCGCAGCTCCTGGTCGACATCGAGCCCGTCGACCTTCGCCGAGCCGTCGAGCAGCCCCTCGATCAGCTGGAAGTCGGAGTCCGTCGCGGCGGTGGCCGCGAAGAACCGCGCCCAGGTCAGCTGGGCCTCGCTGCCGGGCTCGGCCATCCGCAGCTCGCGCAGCGCACCCTCGGCGAGCAGCTTCCCGCCCTCCTCGCGCCACTCGGGTGCCGCGTAGTGCAGCAGCGCGCCCCGCGCCCACACATGCAGCATCTGGAGCACACCGATGTCCGACTCGCGGCCCGCGAACCGCAGCACCAGGTCGATGAAGTCCCTGGTCGGCATCAGCGCGTCCCGGGTCAGATTCCACAGCGCCGACCAGCAGAGCGCCCGCGCGAGCGGATCCGTGATGTCACCGAGGTGCGCGCGGAGCGTGTCCAGCGAGTCCTCGTCGAAGCGGATCTTGCAGTACGTGAGGTCGTCGTCGTTGACCAGCACCAGATCGGGCCGCTCGGCACCGGCCAGCTCCGCCACGACCGTACGCGGACCCGACACATCGGTCTCGGCACGCGCGTACCGCACCAGCGCCCCGTCCTCGACCCGGTAGAGACCGACGGCGACCCGGTGCGGGCGCAGCTCGGGGTGCGACTCGGCGGCGTCCTGCTGGACGGACAGCTCCGTGACGCGGCCCTCCGCGTCGTGGACGACGGCGGGCGTCAGCGAGTTGACCCCGGCCGTCTGGAGCCAGGAGCGCGACCAGGACACCATGTCCCGGCCGCTGGTCTCCTCCAGCACGGAGAGCAGATCGCCGAGCCGGGTGTTCCCGTACGCGTTCCGCTTGAAGTAGCGGCGGGCGCCCTCCAGGAAGGCGTCCTGCCCGGCGTAGGCGACCAACTGCTTGAGCACCGATGCGCCCTTGGCGTAGGTGATCCCGTCGAAGTTCAGCTTGGCGTCCTCCAGGTCACGGATGTCCGCCGTGACCGGGTGGGTGGAGGGCAGCTGGTCGGCCCGGTACGCCCAGGTCTTGCGGTTGTTGGCGAAGGTGATCCAGCCGTCGGTGAAGCGGGTGGCGTTCACCATCGAGAAGGAGGCCATGAAGTCCGCGAACGACTCCTTCAGCCACAGGTCGTCCCACCAGACCATGGTGACGAGATCGCCGAACCACATGTGGGCCATCTCGTGCAGGATGACGTTGGCCCGGCGCTCGTACGCCGCACGCGTCACCTTGCCGCGGTAGATGTACTCCTCGCGGAACGTCACCAGGCCCGGGTTCTCCATCGCACCCAGGTTGTACTCGGGCACGAAGGCCTGGTCGTACGTCCCGAAGGGGTACGGGAAGTCGAAGTGGTCGTGGAAGAAGTCAAGACCCTGCTTGGTGATCAGGAAGATGTCGTCGGCGTCGAAGTGCCGGGCGAGACCCTTGCGGCAGAGCGCACCGAGCGGGATCTCCAGCTCGCTCCCGTCCTCCAGGGTCCGGCGGTAGACGTCCGTGACGTGGTGGTAGGGGCCGGCCACGACCGCGGTGATGTAGGTCGAGATCGGCTTGGTCTCGCTGAAGCTCCACACCCCGCCGGCCTGCTCGCCGGTCCCGTTGCTCCACACCGTCCAGCCGTCGGGCGCGGTCACCTCGAAGGTGTAGGGCGCCTTCAGGTCGGGCTGTTCGAAGTTGGTGAACACCCTGCGCGAGTCGGCGGGCTCGTACTGGGTGTACAGATAGACCTCGCCGTCCTCCGGGTCGACGAAGCGGTGCATGCCCTCGCCCGTCCTGCTGTACGCGCACTGCGCGTCCACCACGAGGACGTTCTCGGCCGCGAGCCCGTCGAGCGCGATCCGGGACCCGTCGAAGACAGTGGCCGGGTCCAGCTCCCGCCCGTTCAGCTGTACCGATGTGACCGAAGGGGCGATCAGATCGGCGAAGGTGGAGACGCCCTCCTCGGCCGAGCGGAAACGCACCGTCGTCACCGAGCGGAACGTGCGCGGCTCACCTTCCGGGCCGTCCCCGACCGCCGACCGCAGGTCGAGGGCGACCGTGTACCCGTCGACGGAGAGAAGTTCGGCCCGCCTCCGGGCTTCGTCACGGGACAGGTTCTCACCGGGCACGGGCACTCCTTCGTGTTTACGATCCGTTGTCCGAATCCTCCCACGCGCCACTCGCGGGCGGCATCCGGGAATGGCCGGGTCGTCCCAGGGCGTTGGAAGGGAAGAGTTGCCGCAGTCCAGAAGTGCGCCTCCCGAGGAGAGACATGTCCGAGAAGACCCCCGTCGATTTCTGGTTCGACCCGCTCTGCCCGTGGGCGTGGATGACGTCCCGCTGGATGCTCGAAGTGGAGAAGGTCCGCGACGTCGAGGTCCGCTGGCACGTGATGAGTCTGGCCGTCCTCAACGAGGACCGGGTGGACGAGCTGTCCGATGAGTACCGCGAGATGCTCACCGTCAAGGCCTGGGCACCGGTGCGGGTCGTCGTCGCCGCCCAGCAGAAGCACGGTGACGAGATCGTGGGCAAGCTGTACACCGCGCTCGGCACGCGCTTCCACAACGAGGGCCAGGGCCCGACCCGGGAGGCCATCGCGGCCGCGCTCGACGACGTCGGTCTGCCCGCAGAGCTGCTCGACTACGCGGACCAGAGCCCGTTCGACTACGAGGCGGAGCTGCGCGCCTCCCACAACGACGGCATCAACAGGGTCGGCCAGGACGTCGGCACCCCGGTCATCGCGGTCCCCGGCGCGGACGGCGAGCAGATCGCCTTCTTCGGCCCGGTCGTCACCCCGGCGCCCAAGGGCGAGGAAGCGGCGAGGCTCTGGGACGGGACCCTGATGGTCGCTTCGGTCCCCGGCTTCTACGAGATCAAGCGGACCCGGACGGAGGGGCCGATCTTCGACTGAGGATCTGATGCCCTGAATCAGCGGTTCTTGGGTTGTCAAAGGTGATCTGAACTGGCATTTCGCATGGGGCAGGTGGATGGCCCTGGTCTCTGGGAGCCGCATCTGACCGCTGTTGTCCGCTCTGCTGGGCACGGACGGAGCACGAGGGCCGGCAGGGCAACGAGTCCTGCGAGGTGCGTGCTCCGTCCGTCCGGGCGGGCTGGTGGGTCAGAGAGGGATGACGCGGACCTGGTTGCCGCAGAGCTTGGTCATGTCGTCGCTGTCGCAGGTCAGGAGGGCTACCGGTTTCGGCTGGCGCAGGGCGACCTCGGCGACTGTGGCGTCGATGCCGTATTTGTGCCCGCCCCTCGGAGTCCAGGACGGCGGTTTCGACTCGCTCGCTCACGAGGCGTCCACGCCCTTGCCGGGGCCGGCGGTGCCGAAGATCCTCGCGCGGGCCCCGGCGAGCTCCCTAGTCGCTGAAGGGGCCGTGCTCCTCCTCGTGGCGGCGGCCTTGACGGTCGAGTCTGCATGCTCTGGACGGAGAAGGGGGCGGCCCGCGCTCCAGCTGTCCGCAGCGGGCTGAGGACCCCCGGGACGGTGCCGCTTGAGGGCAAGCGAAAGGCCCCGGTCGCTGACCGGGGCCTCCGTCGAAGAGCGGGTGACGAGAGTCGAACTCGCGCTCTGAGCTTGGGAATCGCGGATCGCTTGAGAGTGACTGATGTGCTGACCTGTGAAAATGGCCCAGTCTGGAGGGGCCGGGTCGTATCTGCGTGGCTCGCGGTGGACGCTGTTGACCGGTTGTTCTGGCACCGATCCGGGTCGCTACCGCTCGCCCTGAGCGGCCAGACCGAACTTAGAAGTGGCCTTGCCACCAGGGCATCTCCGGGCAGTCGGCCGGGATGACCTTGTATTCCGGTGGCGGAAGCCTTGAGCCTGGGAATCAGCGGGTTTTGGGCTAGGTCTCTGGAAGCTGTACCTGACCGCTGCTGTCTGCTTTGCTGGGCACGGATGCGGCACGGGGTAGAGGTGCAGCGGACCCTGCCAGGGGGCTCGGGGGTGGTCGGGCGCGTCAGAGAGGGATGATGCGTACCTGGTCTCCACAGAGTTTGGTCATGTCGTCGCTGTCGGAGGTCAAGAGGGCGACGGGTTTCGGCTGGCGCAGGGCGACCTCGGCGGCCTTGGCGTCGATGGCGTACTTGTGCCCGTGCAGCCCGGCGGCTTTGAGGATTTCCGCTGCCGCTTTCGCCGCTTGTTCAGTGACCGGTTCTACCTTGATACGGGACAGGGTCCAGTTCAGGCGAGGCATGTTGGTACGGGAGTGGCTGACTTCCACGATGGTATTCGCACCGATCACTAGCTCGGCTCCCATGTCGTGGAAGACCTGAAGCATCGCGAGAAGCTTGCGGTCTTGCACGATCCAGGCGGAGAGCCCCTCGGAGTCGAGGACGACTGTTTCGACGCGCTCACTCACGCGGCATCCGCGCCATTGGAGGTACCGGCGAAGCCGAAGATCTTCGCGCGGGCCTCGGCGAGCTCCTAGTCGCTGAAGGGTCCGTGCTCTTCCTGATGGCGGCGGAGGTCCTCGCCCAGGAGCTGATGCCGGATCTGACGGGCTACGGCTTCCGCCACGTAGCCGGAGACGTTGTCCGTGAGCTTGCGGAGCTTTGCCACCTGGTCGCTGGGGAGCGTGACGGTGATGCGGGTCGTTGAGGACATACGGCAGGCATATCGCAGTATGCGGCAAAGGATCTGTCCAATACCGTCAGGATTTCGCCTTGTAGTCGTACGGGCCTTCGTGCTGCGTTCCTGGATACCGCCCTCTCGCGGTGATGCGACGGTAAGTGAGTTGGCGAAGTTCTTGTTGTGGGACGGGCTACCGGTGCAAGATCTGTCAGCCACCTGATCGCGGAAACCAGGGCGCGACACGGGGCGGGATTGTTGTGGTTAACGCGGACAGACCGACAAACCTGCCGGCCTGGAGCGCGGGGTCAGGCGCGTGGGCTGGTGCGGTCGCGACCGTGCTGATCGCGTTGGGAACGGTCGGCTGCGGTCACGGAGGTGGGGACGTGTCGACGTCCGGGCCGGAGATCGTTGTCCATGACGCGACGACATCGAAACAGGAGCGCAAGCGGGTGGAGGCGTACTGGATCGGCACGGGCATTGCAGACGTGGCCCACGGGGATGCCACCAGTGACGCCGTGCAACCTGAATGAACGGAGGGCGGCGGCATCGCTCGTACTGTCGGTCGCCTGTACGCCCAGAACACAGGAGGCGGTCTGGGCGCCTGCACGGCGACTGTGGTCGGCGCCAACAGAGTGATGATCGCCGCGCCCTGTGTCAGAACGTCGGATGGTGGAGGGTCCTTCCGGTCAGCGACCTGGGATCATCAGCTCTACTTCCTGCCTGGTTACCATGACGGCGAGAGCCCCTATGGCGGCTTCACGGTGCGCCGAGTGCGGATGGCCGAGGAGCGGCAGGGCGAGGGCCTGGACGTTGCCGTTCTGGAGGTGAACTCGAGCGACGACGGAAAGAGCATTTCCGAGGTGACCGGGGTCCAGGGGATTTCTTTCACGGCTGAGCCGGGTACTCGTACCCACTTCTTCGGCTACCCGTACACGAACAGGGACCTGTACTGCGATGGTGCCGATTCGCAAGAATACCGGGGTAGTGCATTGCTGTGAATCCCCTGCGTCGTGGGCGTCGGGTCGAGCGGGGGCCCCTACCTCGTCGACCTCGACGCGGTAGGGGCCGGCAGTGTTGTCGCAGTGAATACCAGTGGCGACGAGACCTTCAGCTACGGAACTGCCCTGGACACGTTCGCCCGACGTCTCTATGCGAAGTCTGAGCACCGCTCGCGAGATTGTTGAACGCTGCCGTCCGGAGTGTGACGGTGACCGGGTGGTGCTGACGCTTCATGAAACGTGACGCTGGCCTGCATAACCGACGCGAAACGCGTGCAGGATCGAGCAAACACCGGCAGCGTGGGCCGGGGCCTTGCCGCCCGCGCGGGTCGCCCGCCGAAGGAGCGCCGCAAGGGGCCGGCCGCGTACACGGAAACCCCCGACCGGCGGCACATGACGCCACCACGGGCTGGACATACCAAGGAGGTTCCCACTGCTTCGCGTCGAGCCGAGCGCCGAGGAATGTTGACGTCCGGCACAGCTATCAACCCGACAGGAAACCCAGTCGAGGTCGCCTTGTGCCGTCATACGGGATCCGGAGACAGCCCGGACAACAGCAGAAGCCCCGGGCCACCGGCCTGAGGCTTCTGCGTGAGGTACCTTACGTGCGTTCGTCTAGGGCAGCATGTCCGTTTCTCCCGAATCTTTCATGGGGAAGCGAAAGAGATGGTTCGGGCCCGGCCTCTTGAGGGCCGGTACACCGTAGTTGCCAAAGGCCTTTGCGATAACGCGCTGCTGGCCGGTGCAGGTGTTGTTCCATGCCGTCGCGAAAAGGTGCATGACCTGGATAGCCGATTGCATGCCCCTTACCGGTGATCGATTTCCCTTTTCGGTCATTTCCCCGCCGAGGAAGTAGTTGCGCAGTACCAGTCCCGGGTCGCGTCGCTGGAAATTCTCCCCGGTGCCCAGCTGCGCGTACCACTGGTCCGGGACCTCGGAAGATCCGCACGCCTGAGTAGCCAGGTAGTGAACGAGAGTGGTCGCACGTGCCGACGCGCGCGGGATCGGCTTTCCCCGCTTCACCGAGTGCCGGATTTCCGGGTGCCGGTCCAGCACCACCTTGAGCTGGTCATCCGACACCGGATACCGGTTTTTCCACTTCTCGATCGGATGATTTTCCCACATCCACAGTAGGCGCAGAGCAGCGGACAGATTGAAGGCGTCCTTCTCGCCGGTGGCTGCGAACGTGTACGAGCTGCTGCGCATCTTCCCGCGGTCGACCACATTGAAAGTGTCGCCCTCGATTCCACGCGCCACGCTGTAGCGCAGCGTGATCCCCACAATCACCTGGGCGGCCAGCCTGTGCTGTCCGTCGTACAGCATCCCCTGTTGGTCGATCGCCAGCCCCTGATGGGTGGTCCTCCACTCGTTGCGGCGCATGGCGCCCGCCCATTCCTCGACCTTGCGTTCCTCCATGGTGCGCTGGTACCACGGGATTCGGAGCAGCAGCTCGCACGCATCAGTCGGAGAGACGTCCTCAAACGACAAGGAGGGGGCGCCGGGCCAGGGGCGGGACGGGGGGCACCAATTCATTTTATAGAGCTTGTGCGTGAATTCCAAATACTGAGTGCCGGTCACCTCTTCCGGCACGAAGAAGTGTTTCGTTGAGATTTCCGTACGGATTTCCCACTTGTCGCCATGCCGGCTCATTGAGAATCCCGGACACGAGCGGACGATTTCCGTGAATCTGGCCATGCTGTACAGGGGTGTGACGGGTGCTTCGTTCGCACTGCCTTGTGGGGTGGTCATTGTGCCCTTCCTTAGGGGTTTCCCAAGGCAGATGGTCACCCTTTTCGGAGCAATGGGTCAAGCGGGTCGATGAGTCCGTGCCGGGGGGAACGAAGAGCGGGCGATTTAATGTAAAATTATTAGCGAGTATCGATTGAGTGTTCGGAATTCAGGCCGGTTTTGCCGAGCCACTTCGTTGGTGGCTGACGTCATCACGGGTGGAGGCCTGGCTCCGGCGCTGCCGGACCTGAGTGGCGCGCCCCTTCCGTGCCGGGGCTTGACCGCGGATCGGTACTACCGCCTCGGATGACAGACCTTGCTGGGGGAGAAATGGGGTGGGGCGGCGCACGGAGGAGGACGCGGGCGCCCTAGCCTCGATCTTTCGTGACGGCCCGTCGGTTTCTTCGGCGGGCCGTTTCGGTTGTGTGGCTGGTGGCAGGCGGGCTGATGGCCCGGCTGTCGTGTCGGGTGGGCGCCGGGTTCCACT
>NZ_JBHYWP010000014.1:0-21379 GCF_042751845.1 Streptomyces sp. NPDC059398
GGGGCGTTCCGCCGGGGCCCCCCCCCCCCCCCCACCCCCGCCCGGCGGCGGCAGCCCGTTTCGTACGTGTTAGCGTCGCTGGGCAACTCTGGGCGCGGGGACTGCGTCCTCCTTCGCAGGAGAGCGAGCCTTGGTGACCACTGCAGACCCGATACGTGAAGAAGGCGGAGGGCGCCCCCGTGCCGGGGGCCGCGTCGGCCTGCTCTCACAGGGCGGCCAGGGGGGCGGACCGGGGCAGCGGCCTTCGGACCGGATGCCGTGGTCCTGGCTGGCTGCCCGCCCCGTCGTCACCGCGACCGCCGTCGCAGCCGTCACGCACATCCTCTGGTTCTTCTTCTTCGCCAACAGCGGCGGAGACCTCGCCGCGCAGGACGCCTGGGCCGAGTTCGTCGGGCGCCACCCGGCGTCCGCGTACAACCTCGCCTGGTACGGCGGGATGCACCCCGTCTCGTACAGCGTGGTCTCGCCGTATCTGATGTCCGTGCTCGGGGTCCGTACGACGATGATGATCGCCGGGACGGTCTCGGCCGCGCTGACCGCGCTGATCCTCGTCCGGCTGCGTGCCGTCCGCAATCCGCTGCTGTGCGCGCTCGCGGCCGACTTCGCGTTTCTCTGCAACGCGCTCTCCGGCCGGGTCACCTTCGGCCTCGGCACGATGTTCGCCATGGGCGCGGTGGCCGCGGTCTTCTGCTGGCCGCACCGCTGGCGCGAGCGCCGCTGGGCGAAGGCGTGGGTCGCCGCCCCGCTCGCCGGGATCGCGACCGCGAGCAGCCCGGTGGCCGGGCTCTTCCTGGGCGTCGTGGCCGCGGCGCTCTTCCTCAACAAGCGGCGGCCCGGGGCCTACGCGCTGGGGCTCGCACCGGTCGTCGTGGTCGCGCTGTCGGCCTGGCTGTTCCCGTTCTCCGGCACCCAGCCGATGTCCGTGGGGACGGCTTCGCTGCCCTTCCTCTACGGGGTGCTCGTCCTCTTCCTGGTCCCCAGGGAGTGGCGCACGGTACGTACCGGCGCTGCCGTCTACGCGCTGGGTGTGGTGCTGACCTGGCTGATCGACTCACAGATCGGCTCGAACGTCTCCCGGCTGCCGATGATCTTCGCGGGTGTGGTGCTGCTCGCGGCGCTGCCGTACACCGTGCCGAAGTCGCGCAAGTGGTACGCGCTCGTGATCGCGTTCGCCGGGCTCAATGTGTGGATCGGCTTCAAGGGCGTCGACGACGTGGTGCGCACCGCCCCCGCCGCCTCCTGGACCCGGGAGCTGGCCCCGCTCGTCAACGAGCTGCAGAAGCACGGTGCCGAGAAGGGCCGGGTCGAGGTCGTCCCGGCCAGCAGCCACCGTGAGGCGTCCGCGCTCTCCCCGTACGTCAATCTCGCCCGCGGCTGGAACCGCCAGGCCGACATGGAGCGCAACCCGCTCTTCTACGACGACTCGCTCGACTCGGTCAACTACCGGGCCTGGCTGTCCCGCTGGGCGGTCCGGTACGTCGTCCTGCCCACCGGCGAGCCGGACACCGGGGCCGGCCAGGAGGAGAAGCTCGTCCAGGACGGCCTGCCGTATCTGAAGCGGCTCTGGGGCGACGCCAACTGGCAGCTGTTCGCGGTCGACCGGCCGACGCCGATGGCCGACCCGCCGGGCACCGTGGAACGTGCCGAGGAGGGCGAGCTGACCGTACGGGTACGGAAGCGGGGCCGGGTGCTGATCCGGATCCCGTACTCGCCCTGGCTGGGTCTGGTCGACGCCAAGGGCAAGAGTGTGGAGCCGCCGCAGGAGACGGAGGCGTCCAAGGGACGGGCCGAGGGCGAGCCGAAGGTCTTCGCCAACGCCCACGGCTGCCTGGTGCGGACCGACAAGGACGCGGACGGCGACGAGTGGACCGAACTGCTCGCCCCCAAGGCCGGGGTCTACCACCTGGCATCGCCCTACCGGCTGCCGCGCGGAACCCCGTGCCCGGACGAACTGAAGGACACCCTTCCCGCGGGCGGCCCCGGCCAGCACCTGACCCCCGGGAAGCCGGATTCGGGGCACCCCTGATTCAGCGCACCCCCGAGGCCAGCAACGCCGTGTGAGGCAGGGCGAGTTCGCCGCCCGGTGTGGTGAATTCCCGGGCCAGGACGTCGTACTCCTGCTTCACCCGGGCGCGTATCCCGTCCGTCAGACCGCCGACCGCGAGCCCGATGGTGGCCACCCCCGCCGTGGCCGCCGTCCACCAGACCTCGGGGTCGACGCGATACTCCCAGGTGACCGCAGCGCACCGGACGTCGTGCAGCCCCGTGGTGCCGAGCAGGGCGCCGAAGCCGTCCTCGTTCCTGGGGAACTCCGCCTCCGCCGCCAGCCGTGGCAGCCCGCTGGGCCGCTCCGCCCCGGCCGCCTCCAGCGCCCGCCAGAACAGCGCCTGTCCTTCGGCTCCCGCCCCGCGCCAGATGGTGACGGCCACCCGGCCGCCGGGCCGCACGACCCGTCGCATCTCGGCCAGCGCGGCCTTGGGGTCGCCCACGTGGTTGATGACGAAGTTGGCGACAACGGCGTCGAACTCCGCTTCAGTGAAGGGGAGTTCCGGGAGGACGGCCTCCCGGAACGCAGCGGCCGGCACCCGTACGCGCGCGGCGTCGACCATGGTGCGTTCGGCATCCACACCGGTCACACGCGCCCCGCGTGCCACGGCGCCGGCGGATACGCTCCCGGTCCCGCACCCCACGTCCAGTACCGAGTCCCCGCCGCCGGCGCGGGTGTCCGTACCGGCCACCCCGGCGCTCGGCACACCGGCCGCGTCCAGCAGGTCGTCCACCGTGTGCGCGCACAGGTCGGCGAAGCTGCCCCGGTAGGCGGCGGCCCGCCCGGCCCACATCTTCCGTTCGTGTACGTCGAAAGCCGAGTCCACCCGCAGAACCCCCTCAGTGCTCATCGCGTGCTCATCCCTCATCATCCTCTGTCGGCCGGTGGCGTGATTCCGCTGTCCCTTAATCAGTGCGGGTGGCAGGATTCCCTTGTGTGAGCATCGACCCCGGCCATGTGAGCCACGACCGCGGCGCGTTCATGACCATCGCGAGGACCGCGGCCCCGCTCTATGTGACCACCCTGGCCGCGTCGGCGGGATCCCTCGTCGACACCGCGCTGCTCGGCCGGCACGCGACCGCCTCGCTGGCCGCCTTCGCGGTGGCGGTGGCGGTCTTCGCGCCCGCCACCGCAACCGTCGTGGGCGCGCTGCGTGGCGTGATGCCGTTCATCGCGCCCCACCGTGAGAACCAGGACGAACTGCTGCCCCTGGTCCGCAGCGGGATGTGGCTGGCGTTCGCGGTCGGCGGGGTGTGCGCTGCCGTGGTCGCCGCCGTGCCGTTCATCGGTGGACTGTGGGGTGTGCGGCCCGCCGTGCTCAGCCAACTGGGGCCGCTGCCCTGGCTCCTTGCGTGCAGCGTGCTGCTGATCGCCGTCGGGGGTTCGGCGACATCGGTGCTGGTCGCGCTGGGTCACTCGGCCCAGGTGATGCGTTCCGGGCTGGTGGGCACCGCCGTATCCGTCACCCTGTCGGTCCTGCTGGTCGGCGCCCCGGGGCCGCTGCCGAGTCTGGGCCTGACCGGCGCGGGTGTCGCCATGCTCGCGTCCAGCTTGATCAGTACTGGCCTCAACCAACTCGCCCTGCGCCGGAGGACCGTACTCAGGGGACGACCGCTGCGGCCCGGACGGCCCGAACCGCGGCGCGTACTGCGGCTGGCCGCGGTGGGCATCCCGCTCGGCGGTACGGTCCTGGTGAAGTTCTCAGTACTGGGCGTGCTGACGTTCGCGGCGGCCCGGATCAGTACGGACGCGGCGGCCGTGCACGGCGTCTCGGAGTCGCTGGTGAACATCATCTTCACCGCGGCGGTCGCGGTCGGCCAGTCCACGGTCCCGCTGATCGCCGACTGTGCCGCCCGGCGCGACCTCCCGATGATCCGCCGCAGTGTGGGGGCGGGGGTACGGGTGGCCCTGAGCGCGGTCGCCGTGCTGGGGGCGGCGCTGTTCGCCCTGCGGGTACCCGTGGTGGGCCTGTTCACCACGGACCCTTCGCTGAGCCACCAGGTGAGGGGACTGCTGCCTCTCGTCCTCGCGGTAGTGGTCGCGGACGCGCTGCAGGCGGTGGCCGGATTCGCCCTGGTCGGCCTCCGGAAGACCGGCCCGAGCCTGGTGTCAACGGCCGTGTGGTTCGGGGTACTTGCCGCAGTCGCGGTCCCGGTGGCCGATCGGTACGGACTGACGGGCCTCTGGGCGGCGCTGGCCGGTGCGAACCTCCTGCAGGCCGGTACGAAGACGTACTCGTTCCTGCGGCACGGCCGCCGCATCGCGGGGGCGGACCCGGTGGCGGACCAAGTGGCGGATCCGGTGGCGGATCCGGGCCCGGTGTCCTTAATCCGTACGGGTGGCAGCAGCGAGTCCACCGGACGTACGGCGGGTGGGGCGCAAGGCTGAGGAGATGGCCGATGAGACGTTCCCATGGTGCTGAGACCGCCGCAGTGCCCCCACTGCCGCGAACCGCGCCCCTTGTGGAAGGACACCAGCACCACCGGGCCCAAGGCCCCGGACAGTTGGCGCTGGTACTGCGCGGAATGCCGCCAGGTGTGGGAACCCACCGACGACCACCGGGTGAGGTACCGGAGCGGCGCACCGGTCGGGCGCGGGAGCGCGCTCAGCGGTGCGGCGCCGGATCGCGGGGGCGCAATCAGGCGGTAGGGACGGACGGCGTACGTCTCCCGGGCACAACCCGGGCGGCACCGAGCAGTCCGGCACCGAGCCTCCCCCCGAGCAGTCCGGCCCCCCTGAGCAACCCGCTACCGAGCCCCCCCCCCGGGAGCACCCGCCAAGCGGCCCGGCACCTCCGGCCTTGCCCATTTCTTGCCGGTGTGGTGCCCGTTCAGGCGGCGCACAGTGCCCTCACGCCTCTGGATATTCCGTGGGGCGGCGGTTAGAAAGAGAGCGGCACCGTCATCCAGGAGACCCGTATGCACAGTTCCGACCGGGACATAGACGCCAATGCGGGGCACGGCCGCATCCCGACGCACCGCTCCCCGGCCCGGACCGACGCACCCCTGCCCGGGTTGCTGGGGCTCCAGGGCAACGCGGGCAACGCCGCCGTCGTCCAGATGCTCCGCCAGTCCGGGCACGCCTGGGCGCAGGACGAGCACCAGCACGGTGCCGGCTGCGGTCACGGTGGCGAGGAGCAGCCGCAGATCCAGCGTTCCGCGGTGCACGACGTCCTGAGCGGCGGTGGCAGTCCCCTGGACGACGGCACCCGTACGGACATGGAAGCCCGGCTCGGTGCCGACTTCTCCGATGTCCGTGTCCACAGTGACAGCGCGGCGAGGGCGTCCGCGGCCGAGATGGGCGCCCGCGCCTACACATCCGGCAACCATGTGGTCATCGGGGACGGCGGCGGGGACGCCCACACGCTCGCGCATGAGCTGACGCATGTCATCCAGCAGCGTTCCGGGCCGGTGGCCGGTACGGACCACGGCGACGGGCTGCGGGTGAGCGACCCCTCCGACCGTTTCGAGCGCGAGGCGGAGTCGAATGCCACCCGGGTGATGTCCGAGCCCGCCCCGGCCACGGTGAGCGAAGAGGCGCAGGAGACCGAGGAGTAGCCCCGCGGGTTGCTTGCTGGGGAGTGGCCCGCCCGTTGTATGCGCCCGGATCCGTCCGGCCCCGCGCACCCGGATCCGCCCGGCCCCGTGCGCCCGGATCGGTCCGGCCCGTGCGTCCGGACCCCTCGGCCTGCCCCGTCGTTCCTCTCAGCCCACTCAGTCCACCTCGATGCCGTACTCCTGGATCAGTTCTTCCAGGCCGCCTCCGTACCCCCTGCCTCCGGGGACGAACTCCCAGTCACCGTTGGCGCGGCGGCGGAAGGACCCCAGGACGAGGGCCGTCTCGCCCGGCCTGCCGTCGGAGACCCGTAGCTCTTCGAGTGCTGTTCCCGCGGCGTCCAGCAGCCGGATCCCGGCGTCGGTGAACCCGGACAGATCGGCCGTGGGGTTGGCGACCGGGTCGGCCGCCGCGATGACGACCAGCCGGTCGGCGCGCGCCGGCAGGGCGTCGAAGGACACCTGGATGGCGGCGCGGTCCGGCGCGGCGGGAGCCAGCACGCGGACCGTACCGTCCGGGGTCCGGGGGTTGTTGAAGAAGACGAAGTGGTCGTCGTCCAAGGCCCGGTTGCCGTGGCAGACGAGAGCGCACACGTCCAGGGCGACGCTGCCCGACCAGAACATGCCCAGTACGTTGTGGTCATCCGTACGGGTCCCGGTGCCCGGCGCGGCCCCGGGTGCCGGGGCCGGTTCCGGGCGCCGGCCGGGCCCCTGCCGCTCGCCGCTGCCCAGCCGCCCGCGCAGCCCGTGCCGGTGCAGCAGGTCGACCAGTTCGGCACCGGTCACCAGCTCCAGGGGTTTGCCCTGGGCGAAGGTGCGCGAGCCGGGGCCGAATGAGGACGTCGTGACCAGTACGCCCTTGTTGGCACCGGCATCCTGGACGGTTCCGTACAGATCGCGGACGGCCGTCGGGGGAACGGTGTTGCGGTAGCGCTTGACCTGTACGACGATCTTGCCGCCGCGAATCGGGGCCGGGTCCAGCGCATCGACGTCCACGCCGCCGTCGTTGGAGCGCTGGGTGGTCACGGCCCGCATGCCCATGGCCCGGAACAGCTCGGCCACCAGCCCCTCGAAGGCGAGGGGGTCCATCGCGTACAGATCCGGCTCCTCCTCGCCCCCATGGGTGACGACGCCGTTCCCGACGTCTTCGGGAACCCGGCAGGGCCGTACCGGTACGTACTGGTCGGGGCGCGCGGACAGCCGGCCGCGGAGGCCGTCCACCAGGCAGTTGACGGCGTTCACCTGTTCCAGATGGAGCGTGGCGAACGTCGCACGGTCCGCCATGACCGTGCCGAGCACCATGGGGGCCCGTCTGCCGGTCGTCGGATCGTGGTCGTTCACGAACCCGTTCAGCGCGACCGATTCCAGCGCGCCGAACTCGTCGGCCGCGAAGAGATCCCGCAGGACCAGCAGCAGGCACTGGGCGAGTACGTCCCGGTACAGGGCGCGGCGCTGAGTGACCGGCCGGGGCGTCTCCTTCTCCTGGTCGGCGTTGATCAGATAGCGCACCGACTTCGCCCCGGGGACGACGTCGTACGGGGGCAGCTCCCAGTCCAGTACCAGCTGGCGCGCACCGGAGTCGTACGCGGCGGACACCTGGCGGGGCAGATCGTCCGGCCACGAGGCCGAGGCGTAGAGGGCGGCCGAGAAGTACTCGACCGCGGCCCCGGGATCTCCGTCGCGGAGCGCCGCCGTCATCTCCGCGATGTCGGCGTTGTGCCGCCGGATCTCGCGGAGTTGGGTATCGGCCCACTGCCGGTACTGCGACTGGTGGGCGGCCAGCTGGTGTTGGCGCTGTGCCTCGGCCGCCAGAGCCGCCTGCCGGTCACGCTCGAACCTGGACCAGGCCTCCGCCTGTGCCTGGGCCCGCCGCCCGGCGGACCAGCCGCCCTGGGGCTGGTACTGGTTCGGGTCGGGCATACGGACAGGGTGCGCGAGCTGCCCCGGGGCGAACGCCTCGATCCGCTCGGTACGGGTCAGCGCCTCGGCCCTGAACGCCGGAGCGCGGCACCCCGCGGCCAGCAGCCGCTGTAACGCCGCCACTCTGGCGTCGAGTTCCTCCGTACGCCGTCTGGCATCCGTCTCGCGCTGCTCGCGGTACGCGGCCTGCTGCTCACGGCGGCTGCGGGTGAGCTCCCGCTGGTAGGCGCGTTGTTGACGCTCCTGCTCCCGTTGGTACCGGGCCTGCGCCTCACGCTGACGTTGCTGCTGGCGCTGCGCCTCGGCCCAGACACCGGCCAGTCCACTGGAACGACGGCTCATGCTCTACAGGACCTCCCCACCAGCGACCGGTGCGCATCCACCGGATCCTGGCCCCATAACCAGCTCCTGGCCCCATAACCAGCAGTGATGAGCCGACTCTAGTGGCCGGGCAACCGCTCGCCCATACCTTTGCCGCAGACGGCCGTCACTCCGCCTCCGTCATGCCTTCACTATGCGTTCACTTTACTGTGCAGGCTGCGCAGGGCGCTCTGGTGGGTGAGCCAGCCGACGAGCCGGTCGCCGTCGTGGACGGGCAGGCCGGTGCCGGGGGCCGTGACCAGCGAGTGCAGCGCGGTGGCCAGGGGCATCCCGGTGGTGATCAGGGGCGGGAGTTCGGCGAGTTCGCCCGCGGTGCGCGGACGGCCCGGGGCGTCGTCGACCGGGGTGGCGAGGGCCTCGGCGACGGCCCGGGCGGTGACGGTGCCCAGATAGCCGCCTCCGGAGTCCAGCACAGGGAGCGCGCCATGCCCCGAAAGGCCCAG
Organism: Streptomyces sp. NPDC059398; assembly: GCF_042751845.1. NCBI lineage: Bacteria > Bacillati > Actinomycetota > Actinomycetes > Kitasatosporales > Streptomycetaceae > Streptomyces > Streptomyces sp. NPDC059398. The sequence goes on from NZ_JBHYWP010000014.1 coordinate 8,346, forward strand.
GGCCTGGGCGGCCTCGGGGAGTTCGGCCCGGGAGGCGAGAGGGGACGGCAGCTCCTCCATGGCGGCGGCGACCTTCTGGGAGCCGAGTTCCGCTCCTTGCGCGGGCGCCGTGAGGTCGATGCCCCGGCGGCGGAGCTTGAGGGTGTACACGGTGTCGTGGGAGAGCAGCCGGCTGGTGGCGGTGGCGAGTACGACGGCGAGCATCAGCGGCAGGATGATCGTGTACTGGCCGGTGAGTTCGAAGAGGATCACGACGGCGGTGATCGGGGCGCGTGAGGACCCGGCGAAGACGGCGCCCATGCCGACCAGGGCGTAGGCGCCGGCCGATCCGGCGGTGCCGGGGAGCACCCCGTGGGCGGCGCTGCCGTAGGCCGCGCCCAGCATGGCCCCGATGAACAGGCTGGGTGCGAACACGCCCCCCGAGCCGCCGATACCGATGGTCAGGCTGGTCGCGAGGATCTTGCCGACCAGCAGCAGGAGCAGGAACCCGACGACGTAACCGCCCTTGACGGCGCTCTCCAGGACGGGGTACCCGACTCCGTACATCTGGGGCAGGGCCAGCAGCAGTATGCCGAGCAGCAGCCCGCCGACGGCCGGACGCAGCCATTCCGGGCCGCGCCAGAGCCAGTCACAGGCGTCCTCGATCCAGTAGAGGACCCGGGTGAAGCCGACACCTACGGCGCCCGCGGCCACGCCGAGAACGGCGAACAGGCCGAACTGGGCGACGTGGTCCACATGGAAGGCCGGCAGGGTGAGGAAGGCGACATCGCCGAACGCCGCGCGGCCGATCGCACAGGCGACGACGGACGAGATCACGACCGCGCCGAACGCCTCGGCGGTGAAGGCGCCCAGGATCAGCTCCATGGCGAAGAACACCCCGGCCAGCGGGGCGTTGAAGGTGGCCGCGATTCCTCCCGCGGCCCCGCAGGCCACCAGCAGCCGCATCCGGCCCTCGGCGACCTTGATCACCCGGCCGAGTGTGGAGCCGAGCGCCGAGCCGATCTGGACGATCGGACCCTCGCGGCCCACCGAGCCGCCGGATCCGATGCACAGGGCCGAGGCGACGGCCTTGACCACGGCGACCTGCGGGTTGATCCGGCCGCCGCGCTGGGCGACGGCGAGCATCACCTCGGGTACGCCGTGTCCGCGCGCCTCCTTGGCGAAACGGTCCACCAACGGCCCGTAGAGGAGGCCGCCCACGGCCGGGGCGAGTACGACGAAGTAGATGCCGAACCATGGCAGGTGCGGGTTGGCGGCGTGCCCGGCGCCCGCGTAGTCGGCGTGTCCGGAGAACAGCCGCGTGAAGGTCTGGATCAGCCACCGGAACGCGATCGACCCCAGCCCGGCCCCGGCGCCCACCACCACGGCAAGCACCATCAGCCCCCAGGACGCGGTACGCAGCCCGGCGACGGGGGCCGGTCCGCCCCTGTCCCGGGGGGCCGGGAGGGTGATCGGGTGGTCGGGTTCCGCTGTGCCGCTTCCGGTCATGGGCCTGCCTCTCTCTTAGTTTGCATTATGCAAACGTTGTCAAGGGAGGATCAACCCGAGGTAGAAAGGAGGGCATGGTCGAAGCTACAAACCCCTCGGGGAGCGCCGCGGACGACGTCGACGCGGTGACACGGGCGGTACTGACCGCCTCCCGGGTGCTCGTCGCGGTCTCCGCACGCTCGCTGGCCGCGGTCGAGGACCGGGTGACACTGCCGCAGTTCCGGCTGCTCGTGGCGTTCTCCACCCGTGGGGCCGCCAAGCTGGTGGACGTAGCGGAGTGGCTGGGGGTCAACCCGTCCACCGCGATGCGGATGGCCGACCGGCTGATCGCGGCCGGTCTTGTCGACCGTCGGATCAACCCCGACAACCGCCGCGCCACTCTGCTTCAGCTGACCGACGAGGGGCACAGCATCGTGGAGCAGGTGACGACCCGGCGCCGCACGGAGATCGCCACCATCGTGGAACGCATGGCCCCGTCCCAGCGCACCGCTCTGGTCGACGCGCTGACCACATTCGCGGACGCGGGCGGCGAGCCCACGGCGGGCCGCCCGGGTCCGGAGCTGTACCCCCTGGGCTGGGCGACCCCGGGGGCAGGGGGCGGGGGCTGAGGGGCGGGGCGGCGTACTGAGGGGCCGGCGGGGGCGGGCGCGTAGGGGGAGGCAGGCGGGGCGGGTGCGTAGAGGGAGGCAGGCGGGGCCTCCGGGGTGGTGGTTGCCCCGGCCGCCGATGCCCTCACCCCACCTGCCTGCCTGCCTCCCCATCATTCAAGGCCGCACCGCACCTCACTCAAGGCCGCACCGCACCTCACTCAAGGCCGCTGTCGTCCAATGCCGCTCCGCGTCACTTCGCGACGGCCGGCTTCTCCACCTCCAGTGAATTCCCCGCGGGAATCCTGCCGCAGCTGGTCGGGGCGGTCCGGCCTGCGAAGCGGTCGTTCAGCCAGGCCATCGCGCGCGGCGCCCAGTACGGCATGCTGCCGACGTGGCTGAGCAGGTCGTACTGCTCGTACTTGATCGACTTGTTCCCGGTGGCGCAGTACTGCCGGCTCAGCGCCCGCACATCGCCCGCGACCATGACGCCGTCCCCCGTGCCGATACCCGGGGGGTTGTTGAACGTCCCTTCCAGCTTCCCCGCGTTCCCCTGCCCGATGAACCCGGGGATCGTCGGGGTGGCGGCCTGACCGAGGTTGACCTTGTTGACCGCCTCGACGAAGGGCGGAATGGAGTCCGGGTCCTTGTACTCCGGCTTCGCCAGGTCCTTCCAGGTCATCCCCGGGTAGTGGCCCAACGCATCGACGATCGAGCCGTGTTCGAGAGAGTCGAAGACCTGGAGCCCCTTCGCGCTGAGATACGGCTTGATGTCGAGGCCGTACGAGCGGGAGACGCCGAGGACGGCCATCGGGATCACGCCGTTCCAGACCGGGGCGCCGTCGACGTACTTCAGATTGTGCGCCGGGTCGACCAGCAGCCCACCCTCGGTGAACCCGACCAGTTGCCTGTTCACATCGGGGGCGTACGAGGGGGCCAGTGCCGCGGCCCAACTGGTGGCGATGGCACCGCCGGAGTAGCCGAAGAGACCGAACCGGGTGCTGCTGCTCAGGCCGGTCTCCTCGGCGCGGGTGCTCGCCCGGACCGAGTCCAGGGTGTTCGTCCCGTAACCGGGCCCGGCCGCGAAGTCGGCGCTCTGGCCCTCGGTGTCCGGGATGACGAGGTCGTAGCCCTGGAGCAGCAGCGGCGCCAGAACGATGCTCTCGGCGTTGGCGATCAGCCCGCCGAGTGAGACATCCCCGGCGATGGCCCGGGAGGGCCCGTCCGCCGGGTCGAGGGAATCGTAGAACGACTGGTACGACACGGCCTTGCTGCCGTCACTGTGGAGCCCGCGGACCACCGTGGTCACATTGGCGGACGGCCGCCCCTGGGCGTCGGTCGTGCGGTAGAGCAGCTGGGTGGCCTTCAGGGGCGTCGGGATGCCGACGACGTGATAGTTCAGCGTGCGCTTCTTCAGCACATCGCCCGGCGCGTACGAGGCAAGCGGCTTGCTGCCGTCGTAGCTGTAAAACGGATCGGACGCCGTGGCGCTCACCTGCCCACCCCCGGCGGGCACGGCCGTCGCAGCCGGCGCCATGCCGACGGTGAGAGCGGCGACAGCGGCGGTGGCCAGCAGACCTGCGGTTCTCCGGTTCATGACTCTCCCGATGCGTGCGGTGGCGGTGTGTGGAGTGGTGGTGCGTGCAGTGGCGATGTGTGCGGTGGCGATGCGTGCCGTGGCAACTGCCGTTACTGCGCAGTAAGTTACTGGCGGTAAGTTCGGGTGTACAGGGGTGGGCGGCAGAGTTTTACCGTTGTCGGCAGCCGAGTACTCCGCCTGCGCAGAGGCCCACGCGGCGGGCGGCCCCGGCCTCGGCCTCGGCGGAGAGCGGTACCGTCGAACGGGCGATCGGCCGCGTGAAGCAGCATCGGGTGGCGGCCACCCGCCACGACGGCTCGGCTGCGTATTCCTCGGCACCGCCTCCGCGGCGACCCACCTGATAGGGCTACGCAGCTGAGTTCCAGTGTCACGAGGCAATCGGCTGGCAGACCAAGGCATGGTCGATCACTTCCTCGGTAGACAGCTTTCGTTCCGTCGGCCGGAAAATCACGTCGCTGAGGTAGCCGGACGGGCGGGCAGAGCTCTGCCAACGAAATGCGATAGACACATGTGCATGGCAGACAAGGTGCGGATCGCAGCTGCGCAGAGCCCCGTCACTACCCACCCGGCCGTCAATGCGACAGCCGCGCGGGACTTGATGGTTCAGGCAGCGGCAATGGGGGCCCGGCTCGTGCACTTTCCCGAAGGGGCGATCTCTGGTTACCCCTCAGGAGGGGAAGCCGAGGAGGCTCTACGAGGCTGGGACATCAACTGGAGCGGTCTCACAGAGCAGTTGGAACTCATCGCGCGGCTGGCCGGCGAACTCCGCCTCTGGGTTGTCGTCGGCTCCAGCCACCGGCTCGCCGCTCCGCATCTGCCCCACAACAGCCTCTACGTCATCTCGGACGGAGGCCGGTTGATCGACCGCTATGACAAGCGCCGCTGCTCGTACAACGAACTGTCCGGCTGGTACTCGCCCGGCTTCAGGCCCCTGCTGTTCGAAGTCGACGGCTTCCGGTTCGGCACGGCGTTGTGTATCGAGGTCAACTTCCCTGAACTCTTCATGGAGTACACCGCCCTGGGCGCGGACTGCGTCCTCTTGTCGTCCTTCTCCAAGGATCCGATCTTCGACGTGCTCGCACGCAGCCACGCTGCCACTCAGAACCGCTGGGTGTCCGTATCGGTTCCGTCTCAGTGCAGTTCCGCTATGCCCTCCGGGGTCGTCGGCCCACACGGCTATTGGCTCGGCAGGTGCACCACAGACGGCAAGCAGGGACTGGTCTGCGTGGATCTCGATCGCACCCAACCCGGCCTGGAGTTCGCGCTCAACAAGGCCGGGCCTTGGCGGCAGTCAGCTCGGAATGGAGAGATCTATCGAGAGCGGCGTGTCCATGACGCACGCAGTGCCGACCGCACGCACTTCTGACCACGAGATATGGCCACGGCAAGCACTCCGGCCTCCACGGCCGGGGTTCGCGCACTACAACACCGAAGGGCCGGCCCGGGAGAGGAAATCCCTTGGGCCGGCCCTTCTTGCTGTGCCCCCGGCAGGATTCGAACCTGCGACACCCGCTTTAAGGAGCGAGGTGGGGAGAGTTGGGGTCTGACCTGCACGATGTCGACTTCGGCGTCTGCCCGCTGTGGTCCCTGTCGGCGTTTGCGGTTCCCTGTGAGTCCCCGCCCCATCTGGCGCGGTTTTGGCACGGGGAACTTCTGATCCGTAGCGCTAATGGGAACGGTCAACGATGGTCATACCGGCCGCTATGCGGTCCTGGACCGTTGCTACCGGACGATGTCGGTTGCTGAGGTTGCGGTATGCCGCTGCTGTACCGCTGCTCCATCGGCGCCCGTCATGATCATTCACATTGCAGCAGCTCCAGCCCGAAGCCGTACCGCCGACCTCACGGCGCGCCTACCTCCTCCCTTGCCCTATAAGCACGCTCAAGAAGCGAGTTCCGCAAGGAATTGTTGTCGATATGCAAAGCAAGGTCTCCTTTCACGCGGGGAGCCGTTGCGACAGCCTCTCGTAGCTCACTCAGCTCCCTTTGATAGAGCCTCGTCGCATACTGAATCTGGGCGACCCGGCTGTCTATCACTTCCATCGCGTCTGGGTCATCTGCCATTCTGGCTCGCTCTGCAATGCTCACCCCAAGCTCCTTCTCCCTTCTTTCGAGCGCCCGACAAAGAAATGCTTCATATTCGTCAACAATGACGGCGCTCACGAAGATTCGCTTAGACCGCTTCGCGCTCTGCCGTCTAGCGCTATTTGCCTGGGATAGCGTCTCGCGGCTCACCGAAGCCGTGGTGCCAACCCTCATCGACTCCAAGAAGGTGGCGAAGTTTACGATCCGCAAGGAAACCCCCGCACGCTGCTGCATCTCTTCCGTCAACTCTTCGCGGGGCCCTAGGGAGAAGTCGAGTCTTTTATTCACCCAGTCTTCTTTCTCGTCGTTGGAGATGATGAGAACGCGCTTGCGCACTTCCGTGGCCTTGATGAGAGTTTGCTCCCACCACAGATAATCTCCATCGGCATTGGTCCTTTTACCCCTATCCTTGAATCCTGGCGGTATTCTGGCGTCTCTCCTGCGCGCAGCTTCCGCCTGCGCCTTGCTGTACTCCTCTCCGGGTAGAGGCTGCCCGACCCTTCCGTCTAGAAGCTTTGCTAGCGCTTTCAGTACAGGGTCGTCATTTAGCACTCTACTGAGCGTCAGGTCAAATACCCCTTGATGAGATTTAACTCGTTCGATAGCTGCACGGAAGGCGTTTTCGAGCGGCTCTTTCAGTTTCCTCTTCTCATCTTCATCAAGGGCCGACCGGTTTGCAAACTCATTAAGCCTTTGTAGCCCTTGATTCTGCGCCGCCTCCAACGATTTGCACGTCTCATCATAGAAAGCAAGCTGGTCGCGGGCGGCTTCGACTCGGTTTCGATGAAACTCAAGCGCAACCTGGTGCGGCACCCAGAGATTTTCCTCGATTGTGAATAGACTGTCGATCATTTCCTTTCTGGCGTTCGGCGTGACACGATAAAGGTCCAGCAAAACACTGGAATCGATCACGACGAGGGACTCTTTAAGGGCCAGTGAGAGTTCACTTTTCGTCATTCTCCAATGGCTGGAGAATGAATCCAGAAAAGAGCTAACGAGAATCTCCTCCTTCGGTAATCGCTGCAATGGATCACCACCCGCATCAGGCTAGACGACTGGGGATCTCTTAGGAGTGTGTATGCCGAGACCTCTTGGTGCTCTGGTGCAGCTCGCAGACGGCGATGGCCGACGAAACCGTTGATCGCGTCCGCAGCCATCAACACACCACTCACTCCAGATCCCATCCCGTCCGCCTTCGACCCACACTCCGTGGAGCGGTCGCGGTTCAGGGCGTCAAGGTGGAGCGCGCCACTATACGAACGACCTTGACGCCATGGGCCGCGTCTGCTCGGCTCTGCCTGGGTCGATGGTGGACGGGATGGGAGCCCCCGCGCTCGCCACGATGTGCCCGCGGCCGGGAACGGCGCCCCCTCTCACCCGGTGCCGGCCGATCCCCCGCCGGAGGCATCGTCTGTGACCGTGGGCCGCGAGCGTGTCGGGTGCTCGACTCGTTTCCTCCGGGCCTATCCACAGTGGGCGGGCGTCGGCGCAGCGGTACGGAGCGAGCCGAAGGCAGGAGCGGCGCCCCAGCGGAGCCGGGTGCCTTGATGAGGTAGAGACTTGTAACAGCTCAGGCTGTTGGGGACGAGACGTAGCAAACGGCAGGGATGCTCTGGTCCGCTCCGAAGTGGTGAGTGGCTTCGCCGATCTTCTGCCAACCGAGCCGTTCGTAGAGCCGCGTGGCCGCGACATCCTTCGTCAATCCCGGGGCGACGCCATGCCGCCCTCGGTGACGTTCTCCGGTACAGCGGGCCCCCTCTGCCGAGAGGGGGGCCCGCGCTTTTGTTGCTCCGACCTGCGCATTCTTCAAGATCGTTTAGGCGGAATTTAGGCGGTGAGCTCCGGTGCTAGGGGTGTATCCGCGACGTATTGAGGGGATAGTCCCAGCGTTATCCAAGAAACGAAAAGGGGCGTCGCACCCTCTCTGACCTGGCAGAAGAGGTGTGACGCCCCTGATCAACAGTGTGCCCCCGGCAGGATTCGAACCTGCGACACCCGCTTTAGGAGAGCGGTGCTCTATCCCCTGAGCTACGGAGGCCGGGGCTTGTGGAAATCCCTGCGGAAAGTCCAGTGAGCGGATCTTCCGCGAGGCGTAGTACAAGCCCGCTGGTCAGGCGTGGTGCGTGCTCTCTGCGGTGTTGCTTGAGCAGACAGTGGGACATACCGATGACTGACCAGGGACAGCGTAGCGGATGCACGCCGGTGACAGGGCCCCGCGTCGGGGGTGCCGTGCGGAGATGGCTGCTGCGGGCTTCTGGCCTGCGGCTTGTGTGTGCCGGGGCTGTGGTTGAGCGGCGGAGGCGGTGTGGGGTTGGGGGAGGTCGGTCCAGAGCCGGAGGGCGCCCACCCGACCGGGATCAGCTCTTCGGCAAGGTGGCGGTTGGTACGGCTCCGGCTGAGTGGCGGTCAGTTGCGGTTACCCAGTCGTCCGGTCGTCCAGAGTTGCCCCGTCGTCCGCGCCGGCCCGGCTGCCTAGCCTCCGCCGAGTCGCCCAGCCGCCCACCGGTCCCGTCGTCTGGTCGTATTCAAAGCCGGTCAGCTTACGTACACGCTCCGTACGTTGTCCCTCGGTGCAGGCCGGGACCTCGTCGCTGGGCCGGTGGCGAAGGTTCGGAGGGCGTTCTCGGTGGTTCGGGTGGCGAAGGCTCTTGTCCGGGTGTCCATTCCGTGGTGGCGGCCGCCGTCCCGGGTTCCGGCCATCAGGGCCTCGACCCACCGCATCGTCCCGGAGGAGAAGACGCCGGCCCCGCTCGGGACGGGGTAGTACGCGGAGTCCGAGTGGCTCTTCCGGCCGTTGCAGACCAGAGGGGAGTGGGCCAGGATCTCCAGGGGCGCCGGGGTCGGCGCGCCCGGGGTGACCCGGTCGTACTCCACTCCCACCAGGTGGTTGAACGAGTCGCCCCGTCTCACCCCGGTCCCCTCGAAGAGCCAGTGGTCCGGGCTGTGGACGACATAGGGCGCGTCCGTGGGGAATCCCTCGTAGAGGACGCCGGTCAGCGTGGACTGCGGGTCCGCGGCGGGTGGTTGGCGGAAGTCGTGGGTCGGCAGGCCCTGGTGGTCCTTGAAGCGCGGGTCGTCGGAGTAGGCGGTCTTGTAGCAGACCACGGTGCGGCCGGCGCCGGACGGTCCGTGGTCGAACCTGACCCGGCGGAAACAGGTGTTGGCGCCCGGGAAGACCAGATTGGTCCCCGTGTCACGCGCCCGGGTGACGTGCCGGCGCTGTTCCGGGGTCCAGTACTCGTCGTGGCCGAGCGAGACGGCCGTCACGGCCCCCCGGAGCACAGACGGGGTGAAGTGGACGTCCAGCCCGGTGGTGTAGGCGAGCGGGATGCCGAGCCGCTCCGCGAGGACGACCGCAGCCCGTTCGTAGACCATGAACTTCTCCGCGCCGCTCCTGTCGTACGGCCGGTCGAAGCCCACGGCCAGCGAACGTGTCGTGTACGCGCCGTCCTGTCCCCGGTAAAGGCCGTACCCGCCCCAGGCGTTGTACGCCTGCCAGGTCGTCGGCGCGTGCATCAGCAGGGTCGCGCCCGAGGCGCTCGCGGAGCGGACGATCAGCGGTACGTACCGCTGGTGCCCGTGCTCCGCGTCGAGCCGGAGCAGATACGCACCGGACGGCCAGCCCTCGGTACGGACGTCGAGGGTGCGCTGCCAGTCCGCCCGTACGCTGCGGGTATCGGTGATCATCTGGGGCTGCTGCTGGTAGCCCCCGGCGATCCGGTCCGACCGCCAGACCAGCCGGGCCTGTGCCCCGCCGTACCAGCCGACCCGGTAGGCCGAGACCCGGAAGCCGGGGGCGGTGGTGGAGACATGAAGACCGAACTCCTCGCCGGGCAGCACGCTCACCTTGTCGGTGTAGCCCTCGACCGCGTCGGGCGGGCCCTGCGAGCGGATCCGCCAGTCGGGGCTGCCGGGCCTGGCCCGCTCCGCTTCGGCGGCGGCTTTGACTCCCTCGGCCGAGTTCGACGCGTCGGGGTGGGGCGCCGCGCCGGTGCTGCCGCCGGGCGATGGGTCGCATCCGGCCACCAGGCCCGCCGTGAGGCCGCCGGCACCCACCGCGGCGGCGGTACCGAGGAAGTGTCTGCGGTCCAGGCCCGCCCCGGCGCCGTCCGACACGTGGTCTCGACGGTGACCCCCACGCTCCGTGTCGTCGCCCATCCGAACCTCTCACCAGTCCGCCCGGCTCGGTTACAGGTCCGCCCTGGTCGGTGCAGTGGTGCGCGCCGGAACCGCCGTGAATCGGAATCATCATCGTTCGGCAGGGCGTGCCCCACCAACGCAGGACGGCCCATTCGCGGGCAGGGACCACCGTCCGCGAATGGCCGTCCGGGCCGTCCTCACAGCTCGCAGGCGTGCCCGCCGATGCTTTCGGTGACATCGGGCCAAGTGCGGAGCAGGTCGGCACCCCGGTCCGTCGGCTCACGTGGTGGCGATCCGGTCCGTCGGCTCACGTGGTGGCGATACGGCGTCCCGTCGTACGGGTGGGCGCGATCGTCAGCCACAGAGGGCGGTCGCCGCCTGCCCATGGCGTGGTGGGGGCGTGCCGGGCCAGATCCTCGGCCGCCGTGCCGTCGGGGACGGTCCGAGCGGTCCCGACCACGTTGACGCTCCAGCCCCTGCTCATCGCCTCGTCGATGTGGTCGACCTCGAAGGCGACCTCCTGGCCCGCGGCCTCCGCCGCCACCGTTCCGGGAGCGGTGCGGTACGAGATTTCGCCGTCGACGACCACGTAGTTGACGGGAATGACGGCCGGCCCGTCCCGGGTGGAGACGGCGACCCTGCCGACACCGTGGGTCGACAGCAGTTCGCCGCGTTCCTCGACGCTCAGCGTCCGCAGCTCCGGGTGGTAGGCGGCTTGCCCTGTTCCGGGAGGCAGCTCCGTATCGCTTCCGGTCAGCGCCTCGACCGTGGTCTCCAGCGCGTCGGCGAGGCTCAGCATGAACCCGGTGCTCGGGGCCGCCTGCCGTTTCTCGACGTACTGGATGTAGCCGGCTGCCGACCCCGCTCGCCCGGCCAGCGCCTCCCGGCTCAGTCCCAGCTGCTCCCGCCGTGCCGTGACGCGTCTGCCGAGGTCGCTTCGCGGCGGGTGGGTGGTCCGGGCGCGTGTGGTCTCCCTCGGGCTCGGGTGATCGGCCATGGTGTCCACACATCCTTCGGCTACGGCACTGGCCCTGTCCCCCTCACCGTGCTCGGCCGCCGGGCGGTGACGCATGGGCCGTCCGGTTCCGGGGCGGGGGCCGACCGGCCCGTGGGCGGGTGAGAGGGCTGTACGGCCCTGCGCGCCCGGCGCGACGCGCGCACCATGGACACGGGGTCGAACGGTCCCGCGCTCCCGCGGCGGGACAGCCCGCAGGCGGGCAGCGGTCGCAGTGTGGAGGAGCCGGTGATGTGGTGATGGCGTCCAATTCCGCAGAGAACACCGGGGGTGTTGAGAGCTTCGGCGGTACGGCCAGAAATACCGGCAGCGGTGCGGAGAGCCCGCGGCCCGCTGCGGTCACCGAGACGCATACGGCGGTCCTGATGTTCGTCGGGGACCACGTCTACAAGCTGAAGAAACCTGTCGACCTCGGCTTTCTCGATTTCCGTACGCCCGGCGCCCGGCACGCGGCGTGCGAACGGGAGGTCCTGCTCAACCGGCGTTTCGCCCCCGATGTGTACGACGGGATCGCCAAGGTCGCTCTGCCGTGGGGCGGGCCTTCCGAGCCGGTCGTGGTGATGCGCCGGATGCCGGCCGGACGCAGACTCTCCCATCTGGTCGGCATCGGGGCCCCGGTCGACGACGCACTGCGACGGACGGCCCGGTTGCTGGCCGCGTGTCACGCGGACTCCCCGCGGACGGCGCTGATCTCCCACGAGGGGACCCGGGACGCTCTGCTCGGTCGCTGGGAGGACAGCTTCGAGCAGATCCACGCGCTGAAGGCGCGCTCTCCGCTGCCTCACATCGGTGAGATCGCGCATCTCGCGCGCCGCTATCTGGCCGGCCGGCAGAACGTCTTCGACACCCGTGTCCGTGAGGGGCGCGTGGTGGACGGCCATGGCGACCTGCTCGCCGAGGACATCTTCTGTCTCGACGACGGGCCCCGTGTCCTCGACTGCCTGGAGTTCGACGATGCCCTGCGGTATGTCGACGGTCTGGACGACGCGGCCTTCCTCGCCATGGATCTGGAGCGGCTCGGAGCGCCTGAGGCCGCAGCCTCCTTCCTCGCCTGGTACGGCGAGTACTCGGGCGACCACGCGCCCGCGTCCCTCCGCCACCACTACGTCGCCTACCGGGCCTTCGTCCGCGCCAAGGTCGCGCTCTTCCGGGAGCAGCAGGACGTTGCCGCCGCACGATCGGACGCGGAACGCTTCGCCGACATCACGGTGCGCCATCTGCGGGCATCGGCGGTACGGCTCGTCCTGGTCGGCGGGCTGCCCGCCAGTGGCAAGTCCACCCTGGCGGGCGGGCTCGCCGACCGGCTCGGCCTGACCCTGCTGAGCAGCGACCGGATCCGCAAGGAGCTGGCGGGCCTGCCGCCCGAACGGCCCGCCCCTGCCGAGTACGAGAAAGGCATCTACACCCGCGAATGGACACGGCGCACCTATGAGGAGCTGATCGAGCGCGCCTCTGCGCTGCTGTCGGCCGGGGAATCCGTGGTGGTCGACGCGACCTGGAACCTCAGTACGTGGCGGAGCGCCGCCACCGAGGCGGCACGGCACCATGATGCCGATCTGGTCTCCGTACGCTGCGAGGTCCCGCCCGAGGTCGCCGCACGGCGGCTCGCTGCTCGTCGGCCGGGGCCCTCCGACGCGGGTCCCGTGGTGGGCGGTGCCATGGAGGCGGCGGCGGACCCCTGGCCGGAGGCCGTCACGGTCGACACCGGCGGGGCCCTGCCGGCCGCTGTCGGACGAGCGGTCGCGGCGGTGTGTCCTGACGGCGACGGGCGTACGGGGGTCTCGGTCTCCCGGCGGCCGTTCCTGGCGCCTGACTGAGCTCGGCCGGGGGATCGGCCGCCACCTCGGGGCCACCGGGGATCTTCGCCGGAGCCGTGCTTGGAGGCGGCCACGGACACGGAGCTGCTCGTGATGGGCGCCCGTAGGTCCGCACACCGCGTCATGCATCTGCTGGGCCAGGTCACGCACGCGGTCCTGCACCACGCACCGTGTCCGGTCGCCGTGATCCCGCGCGGCTGACGTCGCGAGTCGTCACGACGCCGTCCCGGGGCCCGGGCGGGGCGCACCGCCGGGGGCCGGGGGGGGGGGTGGGCGGCGGGTGGGGGCCGCGCGCAGGCGGGG
>NZ_JBHYWP010000014.1:21389-55415 GCF_042751845.1 Streptomyces sp. NPDC059398
CGGGGGCGCCCTCACCCCGCGCGCCGCACGGCGCGTGACCCCCCCCGCCCCCCCGGCCCGCCCCCGCAACCCCCGCCCGCCCACCGGTCCGGTGAGGTCCACGATGTCGTCCGACGCGACATCGTGGAGACGTTCCGCGAGGTCCTCCAGGGCGCGGCCCGCGGCCAGTTCGTCCCCGATCTCGGGGACCGGCCGGTCGACCGGGTTCCGGTGTGCGACGCCTCGGCCCACCACGTGTGCCGTGTTGTCGCGCCACGAGTCCTGAGTGGTCAGGACCGCGCGAGCCCGGGTCTCGTCGCCATCCTCGGTGAGAGATATCTGCGCGGTCCACTGCCTGGCTTTCATGATCGCTCCCTTCGGAGTGTGGTCCCCGGCCGTGCGGATGCTCGGAGGTGATCCCGGCCGTCAGTCCTCGTCAGTCCTCGCCAGTCCTCGACGTCAGTCCTCGTCAATCCTCGACCACCAGGACGTGCGCGACGGGGCGGCGCGGTGTTCCCGGCCCCGGTGGGCCGTACCCCAGCCGCACCACCATCTGGGCCTGCCCGGTGCCCGAGAGCGGGTCGCGCAGCACCCAGCGCAGCTCGGGCCATTCGAGGGCCTGGGTGGCGAAGGACGTGCTCAGCCCGTGCAGCGTGGCGACGAGCAGGACGCGTTCCAGGGCCTGGCCCGCGCGCAGCCAGTCGGCGGGCTCGTCCCGTGCGGTGCTCAGCAGTGCCAGCTGGGGCCGGTCCTCGAAGTCCGCCCGTGGCCGGCCCGCCACCCGCGCGCGGCCGGCGAAGTCCCGTGCGGGAGCCGATCCGCCCCGCTTCAGCGGCCCGAAGGCGTACTGCGGTACGCCGTCGACGGCCGCCTCATCGGTGGTGCTCCGGGCCCACCGTTCCGTCTCGGCCTCCCTGGCCGGGTCCATGTGGTCGTACCCCTCGGCGGAATTGATCAGGTTGAGCACCGTCTGCAGATGGGGCCCGGTCGGGACGGCCAGGGTCGCGCCCTCCCGGTGAGCTGCCGCGCCGAGCGCCTGCCGGACCTCTTCCGGTACACGCCGGTCGCTGAAGGGGTCCCGGCTCGTACGACGCTCGTGGATCGCCGGGTACAGCAGAGCGAGATCGTCGGCCGTGTCGGCAGGGTCGGCGGTCCCGCCGACCACGTCGGCGGGAACGCCGAGTCGTACGGTCGCCAGAAGTTCCGGGACTGCCGGGTCGGGAAGCAGCCGGATCACCGGCCGCAGGCCGAGGTGGGCAGCGGCCACCCGGAGGTTGAACAGGGCCGCGCCGCAGCCGATGTGCAGTCCGCGGGTGGTGGGATCGGCGTGCGGCATGGCGCGTGCCGTATCGGCGAAGAGGCTGAAGGTGCCGGTGCTTGGTGCGTAGCGGAAGCGCCAGGGCTGGGCGTTGTGCATGGACGGCGCGGCCGTCGCGTCCAGGACGAGGTGGGCCGCGGCCACCTCGTCCGGCGTGTGTGCGGACACCGGAATCTCCAAGGGCAGGTCGGTCTCTCCCACCAGCGTCGCCGAAGGCAGTGGCGGACGGCAGGGGCCGGTAGGGCCCTGCCATGAGTCTCCCGGCCCATTCGGGTCCGCCACCGCGGGTCTTCCCGGCCGCCCGGGAGGGACCGGGTGGCATCTGCCGCCGTACGGAAGGGGGCGCGCACCCTGGAGAAGTGGCCGCGGAACGGCGGTCGCGGTGGAAGAGGTGTGGAAGGAGCGAGGACATGGACCACCGCAGGATCAGTGAACTCATGAGCCGCGATGTGGTCAGCGTACGGATCGACACCCCGTTCAAGGAGATCGCCCGGACGCTCGCGGAACACGATGTCAGCGCGGTGCCGGTGCTGGACGGCGCGGGCCGTCCGGTCGGGATCGTCTCGGAGGCGGATCTGCTGCGCAAGGCGGCCGGCCGCTCCGACCTGTCCGGCAGGACGCCACTGCCGCACCTGGAGGCGTGGGAGCGTGCCAGGGCCGAGGGGCACGACGCGCAAGAGATCATGTCCGCTCCGGCGGTGTGCGCCCATCCGGAGTGGACGGTGGTGGAGGCCGCCCGGCTGATGGCCGTGCACAGCGTCAAGCGGCTGCCCGTGGTCGACGAGACGGACACCCTGCTGGGCATCGTCAGCCGCACCGACCTGCTCCGGGTCTTTCTGCGGTGGGACCGTGCCATCCGGGAGGAGATCGAGCACGACATCCTCACCTCGACACTGGGTCTCGCGCCGTCCGACGTCACCGTCGAGGTCGACGAGGGACAGGTCCTGCTGCGCGGCACGGTCGACGACAGCGGTCTGGTCCCGGTGCTGATACGGCTGTGCACCAGCGTGGACGGGGTGGTCTCGGTCTCCGAGCGGCTGGGGCAACGGACGGAATCCGTCCGTACCGGAAACGGAGCGATGTCATGAAACCGGTCGTCACCGTGGGTCTTGACGGCACCCCCGAATCGCTGTCCGCCGCGCTGTGGGCCGCTCAGGAGGCAGCGGCGCGCGGTGCGACGCTGCGGCTGCTGCACGCCTGGGTGCTTCTTGCGGCGGAAACCGCCGGGCAGCGGCCCGAGGAGGACCGCAACTACTGGGCCAAACGGATCGTGTCCGACGCAGCGGACACCATCGAGGAGCGCTTCCCCGACCTGCCGGTCTACGAGGACCTGGTCGCCAAGGCGCCGGTGGACGCCCTGCTGGAGGCGGCCGGGGAGTCGCGGACGCTGGTACTCGGTTCACGCGCACTGACTTCACTGTCCGGGTATTTCCTCGGCGACATCGGTATGCACGTCCTCGCGCGGGCCACGGTTCCGACCGTCCTGGTCCGGGCCAGGGAGGACGAGGCCCCGATCGCCGAGGACGGCGACGTGGTGCTGGGGCTGAGCCTGCGCCGTCCGTGCGACGAGCTCGTCGAGTACGCCTTCGCCGCGGCGGCGCGACGGGACGCCACCCTGCGGGTGGTGCACGGCAGGAGTCTGCCTCCGTCGGCCTACAACCGGGCCGGACCCGACCCGTTCCTCACCCATGAGCTGACCCGCGAGGCAGAGCGGGATCTCACCGGGGCGCTGAGCCCGTTGCGCGACCGGTTCCCGGACGTGCCGGTCGTGGAGCGGGTGCGTACGGAGAGCCCGGCGCGCGCCGTCGTGAGCGATGTCGCCGCCACGGGGCTGCTCGTCGTCGGCCGCCGCGAGAAGCATCGGCCGTTCGCCCCCCGTCTCAGCCATGTGGTGTCCTCGGCCGTGCACCACGCTCCGTGTCCGGTGGCCGTCGTCCCCCACGGCTGACCCTGTTTCTGACCGTCCGGCCGGGAGACGCCAGTACGGCTGCCCCTGCCTGTCTCCGGCCGGGAGACGCCCGTACGACTGCCCCTGCCTGTCTCCGGCCGTGAGATGCCCGTACGGGCTGACCCCGCCCGTCCGGCCACGAGATGCCCGTACGCCGTTGGCCGCTACGGTGGGAGAGAGGGCGATGCCCGGCAGGCCCGGCGGAGGAGACGGTGACCGAGGACGGCGGACCGGCGCACGGCGCGGAGTCCGACGACAGGGACGAGACCGTACTGCGGACGCTCGCCATGGCGGCCGGGACGGCCAACGAGAACGCGCGCATGTACGAGATGTCCCGCGAGCGGCAGCGCTGGCTGGAGGCCAACGCGGAGATCATCGCCGGACTGCTCTCGGGGGCAGGCGAGGACGAGGTCCTGAGCCTGGTGGTCGACCGCGCGCGCAGCATCCTCTCGGCCGATCTGGGCGCGCTGGCGCTGCCGGCCGACAGCGGCGAGACCCTGCGGGTGGCGCTGGCATCGGGCGTGGACGCCGGTCTGCACGACGGGCTGGTGCTGCCCCGTGAGGGCTCCTTCGTCGGCGCCGCGCTCCAGGCCGGGGAACCGATCATCAGCGTGGATGTGGCGCGGGACCCGCGCATCACCGCCGGGCCCCCCGGATGGGACGGGCTGGAGTCCGCCGTCGCGGTGCCGCTGATCGGCGGCGACACGGTACGAGGCGTGCTGCTGCTGGCGCGCAGCTGTGGACGCGAACCCTTCACCGAATCCGGGACGGCCCCTCTCCTGGCCTTCGCCGGTCAGGCCGCGCTCGCCATGGAGCTGGCCGAGCGGCGGCGCTCCGCCGAACAGATCGCTCTGCTGGAGGACCGGGACCGTATCGCTCGTGACCTGCACGACCTTGCCATCCAGCGGCTTTTCGCCACGGGGATGACCCTGCAGAGCGCCGTACGGTTCGTCGACCATCCGGAGGCACGTGAGCGGCTGCTGCGGGCCGTGGACGACCTGGACGAGACGATCAGGATCATCCGTTCGACGATCTTCGGACTCCGGGCCCCGGTGACGGAACGCACCCGTCAGGGGCTGCGGGCGCGGCTGATGACCGTGGTCGAACAGGCCGCACGGGCCCTGGGGTTCACGCCCGCGGTACGGATGGAGGGGCCCATCGACACCGATGTACCGGCCGGGCCCGGGGAGCAGGTCATCGCTGTCGTGGGCGAGGCGCTGAGCAATGTCGCCCGGCACGCGCGGGCCGGCGCCGCGGAGATCTCTCTCGTGGTCCGGGGTGACCGGCTGACCCTGACCGTCTCCGACGACGGCACCGGGATCGCACCGGGGAGCCCCCGCAGCGGGCTCGACAACCTCGCCCGGAGAGCGGAGGACCTGGGTGGCCGGATGACCCTGGAATCACCCGAGCGCGGCGGCACCCGGCTCGTGTGGACCGTACCGCTCATCCACGGCTGAGGCCGCGTCGAGCGGCGCGCGAGGGGGCAGTCTCGACTCGAAGGGCCGGCCGCGAAAGGTAAGCCGCGAAAGGTCGGTCGCGAAGGGTCGGTCGCGAGGGGTCAGGGGTGGCCGCGTTCGGTGTCGGCAGGGTGTGAGGCGGCTGAGGCGGCCTGGGTGGCGAGCACGGCTGCCTGCACGCGCCGCGCGACACCGAGTTTGGCCAGCAGACGCGAGATGTGGTTCTTGACGGTCTTCTCCGACAGATACAGGCGCTTGCCGATCTCCTGATTGGTGAGCCCTTCCCCGATCAGGACGAGGATCTCCCTCTCCCTGGGCGACAGTTGGGACACCGCGTCCGCTTCGGGACCCGTCTCGTCCTGTTCACCGCGGAGGCTGCTCATCAGCCGGGTCGTCGTCGCCGGGTCGAGCATGGACTGCCCCGACGCCACCGTCCGCACGGCCGCGACGAGGTCCGTGCCCTTGATGTCCTTCAGTACGTAACCGGCGGCCCCGGCCATGATCGCGTCGAGCAGCGCCTCGTCGTCGTCGAACGAGGTGAGCATCAGACACGCCAGCTCGGGCATGTGCGAACGCAGCTCCCGGCAGACCGTGATCCCGTCGCCGTCCGGCAGCCGTACGTCGAGCACAGCGACGTCCGGACGCAGCGCCGGGCCCCGGGCGAGCGTGTGGTCGACGGTGGCCGCGTCGCCCACGACGTCGATATCGGGCTCCGCGTCGAGCAGATCGCTGAGCCCGCGCCGGACGACCTCGTGATCGTCGAGGAGAAAGACCCGGATCGGGTTCTGCGGTGAGAACCGCCGTACGTTGCTCATGTCTCTCCTTGGACGCTCCTCGGACAGCGACCGGACCAGCGACCTCCCCCTCCATACTCGCCCCGGCCGGCCGGGCGGGCCAGCGCCGGGCGCGCCGCGCGCTGTGCGCCCCGGCCGGTGAGGTGGTCCACCACCGCCACCACTCCGTCGACCTGCGCTGCCATCCGTACCGCGACGGACCTGTCCCTGTCCTGTTCGAGGTGGCCGGCGAGTGTCACCACGCCGTCCCGGACCGAGACGAGGGGCGCGGCCCGGTTGAGGAGGAGGGTGCGGGCCATGACGTCGTCGAGGATCTCGTCCCGGATGTCGGAGTCGGGGCGGACCAGGACCCGCAGCAGATCGCGCCGGGTGATCATGCCGATGAGCCGGGCCTCCTCGTCCACCACGGGGAGCCGGCCGATACCCCCGGTGGCCAGGGTGCGAGCGGTCAGAGCGACGGTGTCGATGGCGCGGACGGTGACCGCAGGAGTGGACATCAGCTCTCCGGCGGTGCGCCGCAGGTCTCCGGCGGTCCGCAGCCCGGCCGGCAGCTCTCCGGTGGGGTCTCGGGCGGTGTCCCGGGTGGTGTCCCGGGCGGTGTGCCGCCCCGGCGGCGTCACCGGGTCGCGCGGCCCCAGGCCCCCCGGCCCGGTGCGGTACGGCGTCAGGTCGTTGCGCGAGACGACCCCGACCACCCGGTCGTCCTCGTCCACCACCGGCAGTCCGCCGATCCCGTGCTCCACGAGCGACCGGACCGCATCGCCGACCGGGGTCGCGTACCCGACGCTGACGACATCGCCCGTCATCACATCGCCGGCCATACGGAATCTCATGGCGCGCCTTCCGGCCGGCTCACCGGCGGAACGAGTACGACCGTGCAGTCTGCGCGGTGGAGCACCCGGTGGCCGATGTGTCCCAGCCCGCCGACGGGCTCCCCGTGCCGGGAGTGGCCACCGATCACCAGCAGTCCCGCCTCCCGGCCGGCCTCGACGAGGACATCGCCGCCCGGCCCCTCCACTGCCGGACTGCGCACCGGGACGTCCCGGTGCCGCGCGACGGCCCCGGCGACCGCCTCGTCGAGCCACTGCTGAGCCTGGTGGCGGCGGGCGTCGCGCGCCTCGTCGTACTGTCCGGTGTGGGCCGTGGCGCTCTCGTTCCGCGGGCAGATCCACGCATGCACCACCGCCACCCCCCGGCCGCGTCGGCGCGCCTCGGCGAAGGCGTGGTCCAGCACATCGGAGGACGCGGAACCGCTGGAGGACGCGGACCCGCCGGAGGATGCGGACCCGCGCCCCAACCCCGCCACGACCCAGCCCTGTTCGTCCCCCGGGTGCCATCGGACCACCGCGACGGGGCACTTCGTACGGGCGGCCACGGCTCCGCTGACCGACCCGAGCAGGAGCCCGGCCGTCGCGCCGTGGCCCCGGCTGCCGACGACGACGAGACCGGCGGTCCGGCTCGCCGAGACCAGGTACTCCACAGGGGCCTCGTCGAAGACCCCCGCCTGGACGGTGAGCCCCGGGCAGACTTCCCGTGCCCGCTCCTCGGCCTGCGCGACGATCCGCCGGGCATCGCCGACCGGTCCCGGGGGCAGCCATCCGGCCGTCCGGACCCCGCCCACATGTGCATGCCGCAAGGCGTGCGCGATCCGCAGGGGGCGCGCCCAGCGGTCCGCTTCGAGCGCCGCCCACTCCACCGCGTTCAGGGCTTCGGCCGAACCATCGGCCCCGACGATCACCGGCCCGTCCATCGTCCTCACCTACCGCACCCACCCGTCGCCTTCCGGTCGCTCGGGCACCACGACGACCGGAGCCTGCGCATGGTGCATGACCGCGTGCGTCACATGCCCCATCCGCGGCCCGGCCAGCTCGTGCCGGTTCTCGCGGCGGCCCACCACGATCAGTGCGGCCTGATGGGAGACGTGCACCAGGTACTCGGCGGGGCGGCCGAGATGGACATCGCCGACCACCTCCACCCCGGGGAACTTCTCGGCCCACGGCCGGATGATGCCGTCGAGCCGTGTCTCCTCCTCGCGGATCAGCTCCGACTTGCGTGCGTCGCTCAGGAGCCCGCTGTCCACGGCGGCGATCCCGTGCGGTCTCCAGCAGTGCACGGCGTGCAGTGCCAGCCCCCGCTGGGCGGCCTCATCGAAGGCGACGGCCAGCAGGCCGCCGATGTCGGCCGAGTGGTCGACGCCGACAGCCACTTCGCGCCGCCCGGCGAGCGGCGCCGACGGGGGACCCGTCTCAGTGGAGGGGGCGGTCGGCACCCTGATGAGTGCCACCGGGCGGTCGCTGCGCGCGGCCATGGACTGGGCCACGGACCCCACCAGGAATCCATGCGCACTGCTGAGGGCCCTCGACCCGAGCACCACCATCTCGCTGTCCCGGCAGTGGGCGATGAGAGCTTCCGCCGGGGGGCCGGCGACATGCTCCCCCGTCACCCGGAGACCCCGGTAGCGCTTCGCGAGCCGGGATGCCTCCTGCCGGGCGAGGTTCTCCACCCACCGCTGTTCCGTCTCCGCGTCCATGAGGACGAGGGAGTAGGGCGACCACTCCCACGCGTAGCGGACCCGCAGGGCCTTGTCCTCCCGTACGGCCTTCTCCGCTGCCCAGTCGGCGGCGGCTTCGCTCTCCGGAGAGCCGTCGTATCCGAGAGTGACCACGCCCATGACCGTCACCTCCGCCAGCTTGCGGCTCCTGGTGCCTCCCACCCTTCCGGGCATCGCCGCACCCGGGTAGGGCCGGTCAGGGCGGAACCGTGGGCCGACCGGCCCGGCCGGCCCGGCCGGCCCGCGACCGGGCCCGGTCTACCGAGGTGGTTCCTCCAGAGGGCCGGTCCGTCCGGTCCATCTGGTCAACCCGGTTTGTACGTTCTGTTCGTTACGTCCGGACCGTCCGCTCCCGCCGGGGCCCCCGGACGGCCTTCCGGCGCGGCGCCGGTTCCGCGGGGCGGCGGCGGCCGGGTCCGGGACCTCCGACAGATCACGGCCCCGGGTCTCCGCGGTGCGCCAGAGGGCGAGAGCGGTGATCAGGCCGCAGACGATGGCCAGCACGGCCAGCGGAGTGCTGGAGATGTCGCCCGAGGCCGAGAGGCGGCTGCTCGCGAAGAGCGGGGTGAAGCCGCCGCCGATGAGGGCGGCCAGCTGGTAGCCCAGGGAGGCTCCGGTGTAGCGCACCTGGGTGCCGAACATCTCGGAGAGCAGCGGGCCCAGCGGTGCGTACATCGCGTTCTGCACCACCTGGCCGACCACCATGCCGAGGATCAGCAGCGGGACGGAGCCGGTGTTGATCAGGGCGTAGACCGGGAAGGCGAGCAGGACGATACCCGCGGCGCCCGCCAGGGAGACCGCCCGGCGGCCGAGGCGGTCCGACAGCGCGGAGAAGCACGGGATCGCCACCAGCCCGGTGAGCGCGGTGGCCGTGAGGCCGGTCATCACGTCGGACGTCTCGTACCCGACGGCCTTGGCGTACGTGAGCATGAAGGTGCCGATCAGGGCCGTCAGGGCGAAGGGGCCGATGCCGATCGCGCAGGCGAGGACCAGGACGCGCGGCGCGCGCAGCACCCGGGCCAGGGGGATACGGGGTGGCCGCTCCGCGTCCTGCTGGTCGCGGGCCGCTGCCGCCTGCTGGAACAGCGGGCTCTCCGTGATGCTGAGGCGTACGTACAGACCGACGCCGAGCAGCACCGCGCTGAAGAGGAACGGGATACGCCAGCCCCAGGCCAGGAACCGGTCGTGGGGGAGGAGCGTGATCGCCGTGACCACGAGGCTGGACAGGAGGAAACCGATCGGCGAACCCATCTGCATCACGCCGTTCCACAGGCCGCGTCGGCGTGCGTCGGCGTGCTCGACCACCATCAGCGTGGCGCCGCCCCACTCACCGCCGATGGCGATGCCCTGGACGATGCGGAACAGGATCAGCAGCACGGGTGCTGCGACGCCGATGGTCGCGTACGTGGGGAGCAGCCCGATCAGACAGCTCGCCGCGCCCATCAGGAGCATCGTCACGATGAGTACGGTCTTGCGTCCGAGCCGGTCTCCGAAGTGCCCGAAGACGGCGCCGCCGACGGGGCGCGCGACATAGCCGGCGGCCAGGGTTCCGAACGCGGCGATCGTGCCGACCGTGGAGTTGGAGTCCGGGAAGAACAGCGGGCCGAAGACCAGGGCGGCCATCGTGCCGTAGAGCAGGAAGTCGTAGTACTCGATGACGGTGCCGAGCAGGCTCGACAGCGCCACCTTGCGCAGCAGGGCGGGGTCCGGTGCCGTGGGTGGTCTTCCGGTACCGGACCCGCGGGGTCTCCCGGGGTTTTCCGGGGGCGACGGGGTGGGCGGGGTGGACGGGCTGGTCGGGCTGGATGGGTTGGACGGGGTTTCCGGGGACGACGCGGAGGGTGCAGCGGGCATGACTGACTCCCTTGAGCGTGCGGGGTGTTGGGGTTCGTGCGGTGCGAAGGCTGCTTTCCGTGGTGGCGGCAGGGATTCTGGTGGTGGCAGAAACGTGGTGGCGGCAGCGGTTGGCAGAGGTTGTGGTGGCGGCAGGGAATGTGGTGGTGGCAGGGAACCTGGCGGTGGCCGGGCTTCCCCGCCCCGGTGACCGACGGCCGGTGCCTCAGCCCTTGCTTTCGAGGCCGAACGCCTGGCGCGCGATGAGCCCGCGCATCATTTCCGATGTCCCGCCGCCGATGGTCTCCAGGATCGCCTGGCGCCACATGAACTCGACGTCGGTCTCCTTGACCAGCGCCTCGCTCGATCCGAACTCCATGGCCGACCGGGCGATGTCCTGTGTGAGCAGGGTGCCGGCCAGTTTGTGGTACGCCGCGGGGACCGCCGACGGCTCGCCGCTGATGATGTCGCCGAGCAGCGCCAGCCCCAGCGCCTCGACCTCGGCCACCTTCACGGCGAGGTCCGACAGTCGCCGCCGGACGACGGGATCGTGGCCCAGGCCCGTCTTCTCCGTCCAGGCGATCAGGTCCTGGAGGTCGCGCCGGAGCCGCTTGGGCGGGAACTGGACATGCCGTTCGACCGCGAGCGCGGAGGCGACGACCTGCCAGCCGCCGTTCTCCTCGCCGACCCGGTTCTCCGCCGGGACCCGTACTCCGTCGAAGCGGACCTCGTTCAGACGCCCGCCGTCGTGGGTGGGGATCGGCGAGACGGTGACGCCGGGGTGGTCCAGTGGAACGATCAGGACGCTGAGCCCGCGCGACCTGCTGTCCGGTCCACCGGTCCGGCAGAGCAGCCAGATGCAGTCGGCCCAGTGGGCGTTGGACGTCCAGCACTTCGCGCCGTCGATCTCGTACGAGTCACCGGTCCGCGCCGCCCTGGTCCGTACCGCCGCCAGATCCGATCCGGCGTCCGGCTCGGAGTAGCCCAGCGCGAAGTTGAGCCGCCCGGAACGGAGTTCGGGCAGGAGGCGTTCGCACTGCTCGGCCGTCCCGTGGGTCATCAGGGCCTTGGCGACCAGGCCGGGACCCATCGGCGGCCTGGCGACCCGTGCGTAGGCCATCTCGTCCCACAGGATGAACTCGTAGGCGGGTGAAAGCCCTTCACCGCCGAACTCCTTGGGCCAGGACAGCGAGAGCCAGCCGCGCTCCCCGAGCGCCCGGTAGACCTTCCGGACGCCGTCCGCGGTGTTCTCGCCGCGGTGGAAGTAGCCGTCCACCCCCTGGTGCCCGGCCAGGAAGCCGAGTACTTCGCGGCGGAACGCCTCCTCCTCGGGGGTGAATCCGACGTCCATGTCAGTCTTCCCTGCCGGCCGCGGTGGTCCACTTCGGTTCGCGCCCCTCGGCGAAGGCCCGGGGCCCCTCCTTCGCGTCGGGGTGGGCCCAGTGCATCCGCAGCAGCGCCCAGCCGTACTCACAGGCCTGCGCGTATCCCATGTTCAGCGACCCCCAGATCGCCTGCTGGGACAGCGAAACCGCGGCCGGGGAGTTCTTGGCGATGCACCGGGCCATCTCGTCCGCCGTCTCCATGAGCCGTTCGGGAGCGACCAGTTCGTCCACCAGACCCAGCTGGTAGGCGCGCGCCGCGGGCATCCGGTACCCCTTGCCCATCAGGGTCATCCGCAGCGCGGAGCCCAGCGGCAGGCGTTTGGCGAGACCGATGTTCTCCATCGCCCCCACCAGGCCGACATTGACATGGGTGTCCATGAAACTGGCCTGCTCGGACGCGACCACGATGTCGGCGTCGACCACGAAGTGCAGCCCGGCCCCGGCGGCCAGGCCGTTGACCGCGCAGATGACCGGCTTCCACACCCGGTTCTGCTTCGGCGACCAGAAGACCTCGTCGGTCAGCGGGCCGGTGCCGGTGCTCATACCGCCCCGGTCGGCCACCGCGTTCACATCCGCGCCCGTGCACAGATGCCGGTTCCCGGCGCCGGTGACGATCGCCGCCCGGATCCATGGGTCGTCCCGCACCTCGCCCCATACGGCCTTCATCTGCGGCATCATCGCGCCGGTCAGGGAGTTCCCCTTGTGCGGCCGGTTGAGCGTGATGTACGCGATGTGGTCGCGCTTCTCGAAGAGCACCTCCGGCTCTCCGGCGGCTGCGGTGCTCTGTTCGGCCTGCTGGTCCGGCTGGTCCTGCTGGTCCTGTTTGCCCTGCTGGTCCTGCGTCATTCCCGACCACTCTCCGAATACATCGCCAGTACCTTCTCGCCGGTCCGGTCCGCGTGCGACGGCAGCAGGGAGAGCTGCCTGATGCGCTGCGCGATGTGGCCGACCGGCCCCTCCACCGAGTAACCCATGGCGCCGTGCGTCTGATGGGAGACGAAGGCCGCGTCCATGGCGGCCCGCGAGGCGGACAGCCGCGCGGCGGCGGCGAGACCGGACGCCTGCGGGTGTCCTCGGTCGATCGCCTGCGCTGCCACCTTGATCAGCTTGTCGGCGGCCTCCAGCCCGAGGCCCGCTTCGGCGATCGGATGGGCGACGGCCTGAAAGCTGCCGAGGGTACGGCCGAACTGCACCCGGGTGCCCGCGTGCTCGACCGCCGCGTCCAGCAGACGCCTGCCCGCGCCCCACAGATATCCGGCAAGTGCCAGGCCCGAGAGGTCCGTTGCCGCCCGGACACGCTCCAGCGGGAGTACGTGCTCCAGCCGCACCCGCCCCCATGGCTCGTTGCCCAGGGTCTCCACCGGGCTCACCTCACCGGCGGGACGCGCCAGCCAGGACCGCTCGCCGTCCGTCTCGACGAAGATCTCGGCGAGGGTCGCCCAGGGCATCAGCGGCGGGGCTCCGCACGACACCAGACGCGCACCGGAGACGAGGTGGGACGCGATCTCCGGCGGCAGCGCGTGTGCGGCGAAGACCGTCCCCGTCCAGGGGCCGGGCGCGAAGGCACGTCCCAGCTCCATGGCGGTGGCGGAGATCTCGCCCGCCCCGCCCTCCTCACCGGGCTCCGCCAGTGCCAGCACGCCGAGTTCGGCGAGGCCGCGCCAGAACGGCCAGGGGAACGAATCCGAACCCGCGCGCTGGACCTCATCGGTGCACCGGTCCGCGCAGTAGCGCCGGACGGACTCGGCGAGCGCTTCCTGATCCGGGGTGAAGCCGACAGATTCGCTCATGCCGCCGCGACTCCCCAGCGCGAGGTGACCACGGCACGGCGGTGCGCGCGCAGACCGCCGAGCTCGGCCCTGAGCGCCTGCAGGCGGAGCGTCCAGAGGTGGAGGTCGTGCTCCCTGGTCAGCCCGACCGCACCGGTGATCTGGTGGGTCTCCCGGGTCAGCCGCGCCAGTACGGTCATGGTGTGCGTGGCGGCGACGGCGGACGACTCGGGGGTGGCACCCAGGAAGGCCGCCTCATAGGTGAGCCAGCGCGCCCCTTCGATGAGCACGCTCACCTCGGCCAGACGGTGCTGCAACGCCTGGAACGAGCCGAGGGCGCGCCCGAACACGGTGCGGTCCTTCGTATACGCGACGGTCAGGTCGAACGCCTGCTGCATCATCCCGAGAGCCTCGGCGCAGACCCCCACGCGCCACCAGCCGGTCATGGTCCGTGCCGTCCCGGGCCCCAGCTCTCGCGCACCCCGCGGGACCGCCCGGGCCAGCGGAAAGCCGTACGCCGAGGGAACCGGCTCGGCCTCGCCGGGGTTCAGCTCCGCGACGGTGCACCGGTCGTCGCCCGCGGTCAGGAGCTGTCCGGCCTCGCCGCCGTACCGTACGGGGCCCGAGCCGTGACCGGCGGCCAGCACGACAGGACCTTCGGCCGCGGGCAGCCCGAGCGCGGGCAGGACGAGCAGATGCGGGACCGGCGTGATCGCGCCCAGCTCGGCGCTGATCCGCTCGACGGCCAGGGTGGCCTCCAGCGGTCCCGCGTCGGCCTCGCCGAACAGGCCGAGGAAGCCGGCCGCGCGCAGCTCGGACTCCAGTCGGTGGTCGTAGGCCCCGCGGGCGGCGAGCTCCCGGCAGCGCTGCGTACCGGCATGCCGGCTCAGCAGGGTGTCCAGGGCGTCCAGGAGCGCGCGTTGGGTGTCCGATCGTTCGAAATCCACGTCTATTCCTTCGGCAGCTTCAGGATCAGGCGGCTGATCAGGTTAAGCTGGACCTCGTAGCTTCCCGCGGCGATGCCGGCGCCCAGCGAGTTACGGAACTGCGCGTCACCGGCCGACCCTTCGGCCAGCGCCTCGCTCCCCATGACGTCGAGCGCGAGATCACCGACCGCGCGCTCGGCCTGGACCATCGCCGCGCGGGCCTGATAGGCCATGGGCGAGGGCTCCTTCGCCTTGGCCCGCTCGTCGATGACGCGGTAGACGAGGATCCGGGCGGCCTCGCAGAGCGCCCTCGCCTCGCCGAACTGCTCCTGCACACCGGGGTCCCCGAGCAGGCCGGACGCCCGGCACCGGTCGGCGAGCCCGTCGAGCACCAGCGCCGCACGGGCGTAGCGGGGGGCGCCGACCCGCTCGTACGCGAGCGTCCTGCGGACGATGTCCCAGCCCTTGTTCTCCTCGCCCAGCAGGGCGGTCACGGGGACCCGGGCATCGGTGAGGAACAGCTCGTTGAACGAGTGGTCCCCGACGAAGCCGTCGATCCGCCGGACCTCGACGCCCGGTGTTCTCAGCGGCAGCAGGAAGACGGAGATCCCGTCCCGCCCGTCCGCTACGGAACCGGTGCGGGCGAGGAGGAAGCAGTAGTCGGCCTCGTTCGCGTACGACGTCCAGATCTTCTGGCCGTTGAGTACGTACTCCTCGCCGTCGCGCACCGCGCGGGTCCGCAGCGATGCGAGGTCGGTGCCGGCCTCCGGCTCGGAGAAGCCCTGGCACCAGAAGACATCGCCCCGGGCGATGGGCGGCAGGAGCTCCTTCTTCTGCTCATCCGTGCCGTACTTGATGAGGGAGGGGCCGACCCAGTTCACGTTCATGTACTGGGGGCCGCGGGGCTCACCCCGCTTCCACATCTCCTCGCCGAGCACGAAGTGCTGCCACGCACCCTGGCCGCCACCGCCGTACTCCTCGGGCCAGTGCGGGGTGAGCCACCCCTTGTCCGCCAGGGTGCGGACGAAGCCCTTCGAGAAGTCGGTGTACACCGCGCTGCCGAGACCCCACTCGGAGCGGTTCCACCCCCCGGCCAGTTCGCGGTCCAGAAAGCCGACGAGATCGCTCCGGAACGCCGTGTCCGCCTCACTCAAAGCGAACTCCATCAGTCCTCCCCGTGGTGGTGTCGTACGCCTGCTGGTGTTGTGCGCCTGCTGGTCTTGTACGCCTGTCGCATGAGGCGTTCTCCAAAAGAGTACACTTTATTGAGTTGGCGGCAAGACCTGGCGCATACGGAGTCGGAGGGTAAGGTGCGGAGTCACGGCGCGAAGCGCCCCTTCATGGGCGAGTAAGTAGCACTCAATTACGGTTTGAGCCAATGGCTTGAAGGGGAACTCCTCGCGCTGACCGCGCCGGTTGACAACCAAGGGAGCAACTTCATGGGTGCTGAACTGACACTGCCCAACTGGCTGCGCACCATCGGTGCCGGGTCGCACGGAGCGCACCGGCGGGCGCTGTGCGACGACTCCGGCGAGCTGACCTACACCGAACTGGTCGATGCGGTGGACGCCGTCGCCGCCGGTCTGCGCCGGGCCGGACTGGGCACCGGGGACCGGGTCGTGACGGCCATGGAGCCGTCCATACCCCATACCGTGGTCATACTCGGCGCCCTCGCCGCCGGTCTGGTGGCCGCACCGCTCAACGCCCGGCTGACCGGGCCCGAAGCACGCTCCTACCTCGCCACGCTCCGCCCCGCCGCCGTCATCACCGACCCCGCCCACGCGCCGCTCGCCCATGAGACGGGCTACCGGGTCATCGAACTCCCGGCCGCCGCCGACCGCTTGCCCATCGCGGACCGTACGGCCCCGCTGGCCTGCGACGGCGGGCCGCTCGCGCCCCCGGACGAGGACGCGATGGCCGTCATCTTCGCCACCGGCGGCACGACCGGAAGCCCGAAGGGCGTGTTCCACACCCATCGCAGCCTGTGGCTCTGGCTGAACACCTGCGCCCACGGGAATCCCCGTACACCCGCGGACATCGAGCTGTTCTTCTCGCCGTTCTTCCACATCACGTTGGGCACCAACCTGCTGGCCCCGCTGCTCGCGGGCGGGGAGGTCTGGATCCAGCGGCGGTTCGACGCGGGCTCCGCACTCGCGGCCATCGACCGGGGCGCCAGCAGGCTGATGGGCGCGCCGACGATGTTCACCGCGCTCCGCCGCCACCCCGACTTCGCCACCACCCGCCGCGAGAACGTCACGGCGATCCGCTTCGGCTCCGCTCCGTCCACGGACGGCTTCGTACGCGATCTGCTGCGCGACTTCCCCCGCGCCCGGATCCGCGCCGGATTCGGTGCGACCGAGTTCGGCTCGGTCATGGGCTTCGACCACGAGGACCTGCTGGCCGGCCGGTTCACCGGAGTGGGCAGGCCGCTTCCCGGCGCGACCGTCCGGATCATCGGTGAGGACGGCGCCGAGGTCCCCGCGGGTGCGGTCGGCGACCTCGTGGTCGCCTGCCCCTGGCAGGCCCACGGGTACTACGGACTGCCCGATGAGTCCGCCGAGACGTTCCGGGCCGACGGCGTGCACATCGGGGACCGTGCCTCACGGACGGAGGACGGCTGGGTGTTCATCGCGGGCCGCCGCAAAGAGGTGATCATCAGCGGTGGTGAGAACGTCTACCCGCGGGAGGTCGAGGAGGTGATCCTCCGTCACCCGCACATCGCCGACGCCGTGGTGTACGGACTGCCGGACGGGCACTGGGGGGAGCGGGTCGAGGCCGGGATCGTGACCGTCGACGACAGGACGGTCGGCCTGGAGGAGCTGCGCGGCTTCTGCCGTACGGATCTGGCGGGCTACAAGATCCCCAAGAACGTGCGCCTGCTCGACGCCATCCCGCTCACCCCGAACAGCAAGCCCGACCGGCGCCGGGTGCGCGCGGAGGCCCTGGCCGAGGCCACGGACACCGGCGCCGGGGCGTAGCGGTTCGGCGTGCGCCGGTTCTGCGGGTTCTTTGCGGGAGCGCGGCGTACGCGGGTTCTGCGGGTTCTGCGGTTCTGCGGGGCCTGGGCGGTCTGCGGGTTCTGTGGGTCCTGGTGTGCGGGCGCGGCCGGGTGCGTCCCCGCAGGAGCGGCCGGTGACGGGTCCACCGCCACCGGCCGTACGGAAGCGGACTGACGGGGCCTCAGGCGCCGCCCCCGTTGGACTGCGCGATCCCGGGCGCCAGGGCCGGGAACTTGTAGACGTAACCGCCGTTGTCACCGCCCACGGTGATGTACCCGTGGGTCGTGCCCGGCTTGATCACCAGGTTGCTGACGAGGAGTTCCGGCTTGGGCTGCTGCGGTATCCGGATCGTGGCGATCAGGTCGCCCGTCCGGTTCCAGACGACGATCTTCCCCGAGCCGAGCACCACCTGGTACACATTGCCTGCGGCGTCGACGGTGTTGGAGTCGAATCCGCCGCTCCCGGTGTTGGCGGACATCCCCACACCGGCCGCGACGACGCTCTTCCCATCGGGGGCGAGGGTGAGGGCGTCCTCGCGGCCGAGGTTGTACTCGCCCACCCACAGGCCGGAGTAGTCCGGGGTGAACGAGATGCCGTTGGGCCCGGACAGGCCGTCCTGGAGGACGCTCGGATGGCTGCCGTCGGCGTCGATACGTACCACCCGGCCGTCCGCTTTCGCCAGGGAGCCGTGGTAGTCGGTGACGTACATGTCGCCCGTCCTGTTGAACGCGATGTCGTCGGGGACCAGCTTCCGGCCGCCCACCGGACCCGAGAAGACGGTCGTGAAGCCGGTGCCGTCGCGGTTGAGGCGGTCGATCTTCCCGTTGTCGTAGTCGGTGACGTACATCTTCCCGTCGACCGGGCTGAACTGCAGGGACGAGAAGCGGCTCGCGGTGTCGGTGTAGAGCGGCTTGACCGCCTTCGTGCGCAGGTCGTACCGGAGGATCTTGGGCTTCCCGGCCGGAGCGGTGAAGTCGACGAAGTACAGCCGCCCGTCGGGACCGAAGGCGGGGCCCTCCAGCACGGTCGCGTGCCCGTACTCCGACGGCGGGTCCAGCGGTGCCACGCGGGCGTCCTGAGTCGCCCGGATGACGCGCGGCGCGGGTTCCCGCTCCCCGCCCGGTGCTGTGGCGGTGCTTCCGGCGCCGGCCGACCCGGCGCTTCCGGTGCCGTGCGTCGTGGCGGCGGTCGCGGCCACCGGACCTCCGACAGCGAGGGCCACCACGAAGGCGGCCGCGAGCGCGAAGGTTCTCCTGGTCTTGGTCATGTTCTCTCCCGGTCCACTGCTCTTGGGTCATGGTCCTGCTGCTTCGAGATGCCGCTTCGAGATGCGCCCCCGCGACGCCGCTTCGAGAACGCCGCTCCGTGACCGCGAAGGGTCTGCGCTGCGGCAGGGCGGAGGCATGGGCGGCGGCAGGGCTGCGGATCCCCTGCCTGTTACGGGGATCCGCCGGAGCGGCCTGACGAGGCCGTGGGCTTCCTCAGGTCACCGGCCCGGAGGCAGTTCGTTCGCGGTGTCCTGACCGATCGCGGTGTGGCTGCCGGTCGCGGTGTGCTGAACGTCCGCGTCGGTGCCGTGCGCGGCCCGTTGCCGCAACAGGTTCTTCTGGATCTTTCCGGTCGACGTCCTGGGCAGCTCGCAGAAGACCACCTGGCGCGGCGTCTTGAACCCCGCGATCCTGGCCCGCACAAAGGCGGTCAGCTCCGCCCCGGTGACCGAAGCGCCGGCCCGTGGCGTGACGTAGGCGACCGGAACCTCACCCCATTTCGGGTGCGGGGCGCCGACCACCGCCGCCTCCAGCACCGCCGGGTGCTCCGCGAGCGCGTTCTCCACCTCGACGCAGGTGATGTTCTCGCCGCCCGAGATGATGACGTCCTTGGCCCGGTCGCGCAGCTCGACATAGCCGTCCGGATGCAGCACGCCCAGATCGCCCGAGCGGAACCAGCCATCGGCCGTCGTCGCGGCCGCGGTCGCCGCCTCGTCACGGTAGTAGCCGAGCATCACGTCATTGCCGCGCAGCAGGATCTCGCCGAGCGTCCTGCCGTCGGCCGGTACGTCGGCGCCGTCGGGACCGACCACCCGCAGCGGTTCGGCGACGATGTTCGCGATGCCCTGCCGGGCCATCAGCGGTGCGCGCCGTTCGGCCGGCAGCTCCTGCCACTCGGGCTGCGGGTCGCACACGACGGCCGGGCCGAACGTCTCGGTGAGGCCGTAGAGATGACGGACCTCGATGCCGAGCGCGCTCATCCTGGCGAGCAGGGCCGGCCAGGGCGGCGCGCCCCCGACGAACACCCGTACCGGCTGTGAGACCGGCGTCGCCGCGCCGGGGTCGTCGGCCAGCATGGCCAGCACGGTGGGCGCGGCACAGAAGTGGGTGACACCGCTCTCGTGGAGGGCACGCCAGATGTCCGGCGGGCTCACCTTGCGCAGACAGTGGTGCACCGCCCCGGCCGCGGTCACCGCCCAGGGGAAGCACCAGCCGTTGGTGTGGAACATCGGCAGCGTCCACAGATACCGCGACGACGTGTCCAGCTTCGCGTGGTACGCCATCGCCAGCGCCTGGAGATAGGCGCCGCGGTGGTGGTACATCACCCCCTTCGGCCGGCCGGTCGTCCCGCTGGTGTAGTTGACCGACAGCAGCGATCTCTCGTCGGTGACCGCCACCGCCCGCGGGGTGGCGCCCGACAGCAACGATTCGTACTCGTCCCCCGGCTGCCCGGAGTTGATCACGGACGGCCGGACATCGCTGTGTTTCAGAGCCTCGGTCAGCGCCTCGCGGCAGGAAGCGTCCACGATCACCACCCGGGCGCCGCTGTGATCGAGGATGTAGGCGATCTCGGCGGGCGCCAGCCTGGTGTTGAGCGCCACGAGCACCGCACCGGCCAGCGGCACCCCGTAGTGCGCCTCAAGCAGTACGTGGGTGTTGGGGGCCAGGAGCGCGACCCGGTCGCCCGGCCGCACCCCGTGTCCGGCAAGGACACCGGCCAGCGCCTGTGCCCGGTGCCAGAGTTCGGCGTAGGAGTACCGCAGGTCGCCGTCGACGACCGCGGGGCGGTCGGCGAACACCTTGGCGGCGCGTGCGGCGAACGCCACCGGAGTCAGTTCGGAGAAGACCATCCCGTGCATCTCGATGCCCTCTCTCGCGCGGTTACGCCACGGCGATCGGCCGGAGCGGCGAACCCGTGCCGCCGCGAATGGTCAGCGGCAGGCCCACGAAGAGGAAACTGGCGACCGAATCGGCGGCCAGGCCCTCGCAGTTGACCCACTCGATGATGTGGATGCCCTGCTCCTGGAGGAGGTACAGATGCACCGGGAGCTGATTCCCCGGCACCGTCGAAGGCCGCACCTCGAAGGACATCGTGTCCGCGGCCACATAGCCCGCGCCCTGCGACACGAGCCACTGGGCCCCGTCGAGCGCGACACCACTGCCGCCGCTGTGCTTGCTGATCAGGTCCATGTCGGGCCAGTACTTCATCTGCCCCGTCCGCACCAGCACGATGTCCCCCTGCCGGACGGTCACCCCGGCGGCTTCGGCGGCCTGCCGCAGATGCTGCTCGCCGACGGCGAAGTGGGGCGGCAGGACATCGAGGCCGAGCGCCCGGGGGACGTCGAGGAGGACGCCCCTGCCGACGATGGGAGCCAGTTCCGACGCGTCCCCGCGCTCGGCACCGTAGTCGCCCAGTGCGTCGTTCGCCGACACACCGCCGTGCCATTCGTCCTTGTCGCCGCACGTGATGTGGCAGAGCGCGTCGATATGGGTCCCGGTGTGCAGGCTTCCCGACATGAGCTCGGACACGTAGCCGAACTGGACCTGGTTGTCATCGGGGTTGTCGAACGGGAACCGCCCGGATGTGCGCTGGCCGTGCGGGGAGTTGTACGTGACGAGCTCGAAGCGCGGGTAGCCGTCGAAGGTGGGCATATGCCGCCACCAGCCTGAGGACAGGTCGTACACCGCGCCTCGGGAGGGGATGCCGAGATCACGGAGAAGGTCATCCGCGCGGTGCTGCGGCCGGGTCTGCGAGTTCATGAGGACCGTCCCTTTCGCGATTCGCTGGAGAGGTGGCCCGAACGCCGCTGTGGAACAGGTCGTGACGGGCACCGCGAGCCCCCCGCTCAGCCTGGGTTCAGTGTACTCATTGCACTCCAACCCGGTCTAGCCCTGAAGTGGCTCGGAACGAACTTGCCTTTGAAGGGGATGTTCTGCGTGAACGGCACCTCCGGCCCGCACCAAAGAGTGCACTTTTTGACGCAGGCTCCCTGGCGTGTGGATCACGGCCGGACGGGGAGCCGGGAGATCGGATGGGGAGCCGGGAGATCGGGTGGGGAGCCGGGCGGCGGCTACGGCTCGTTCTTCGCGGACTCGTTCTTCAGCAGCTCCGCCACGGCCTGCAGGTGCCGCCGCATGCGGTGCTGTGCGAGCGCGGCGTCGCCGGCCACGATCGCCTCGACCATGGCCCGGTGCGCCTGGTGGGACTTGGCCGCGGCGTCGCGGTTCTCCTCGTCCGGCTGGTCGCCGGACTCCCACTCGTCCTGCACCATGTCCTGGTCGAGCTGGGCCAGCACCTCGACGAAGAGCGTGATCGCCGGATTGCCGGCCAGCTCGGCGATCACACGGTGGAGATTGCGCGCGTGCCCGAGCGTCACGCCCCGGTCCAGCAACTCCTGCTCGGTGTCGAGCGCTTCCGTCAGCCGGGCGATCCCCGACTCGGTCAGCTTCTCGATCGCGCTGGTGACACCGGCGAGTTCGAGGGACATCCGAGCCTCAAGCAACTGACGGCGGCTGACGGCCGCGTGCCGGAGGTAGACCCGCGCGGCGTCGCGGACGATGCCGGGATCCGGTTCGGTGACGACGAGGCCACCGCCCGGCCCACGGCGCATACGGGCCATCTGGTGGTGCTCGATGAGCCGTACGGCTTCGCGGAACACGGCACGGCTCACGCCATAGCGTTCGATCAGCTCCCGCTCGGATCCGAGGACCGAACCGGTGCGCCAGCCCTCCTTCACGATGTCCTTCTCGATCAGCTCCGCCACGGTCTCGGCGAGTCGCTGACTTCCCCGTCCGGCAGGTGCGGCGTCACTCTTCCGGTCACTTGTCATGGACGAGATCTGTCCTGTCTGAGAATCATTGCCGTGGCAACGCCGTCAGTGCATAGAGAGCACTCTTCCTGCGCAGCACTATAGAGGGGCTGTGAGCTGTGCCGCTTGCTGTTCGGCTCCCATTCAACGGCGAGACCAAATGAGTCGCCTCATCCTGTGGGCTGTGGGCTGTGGGCTGGGGGTGCCTCGGCCTCGGCGGTGGGCCCGGGGCGGAACGCGACCGCGCCGGACACCCGGGGTTGGTGGTGTCCGGCGCGGTCGCGCTGCGCGGTGCTGTGGTCCGTGTGAGCGGGGTTGACGAGGGTGCGTTACTCCTCGACGAGCATTCCGCTGCGCAGGCTCTTCAGGATGCGCGACAGGAGACGGGAGACATGCATCTGCGAGATGCCCAGCTTCTCGCCGATCTGGGACTGGGTCAGCTCCTCGCCGAAGCGCATCTCCACGATGCGGCGTTCGCGGTTGTCCAGCTTGCTCAGCAGCGGTGCCAGGGCCTGCAGGTCCTCGACTGTCTCCATGGCGGGGTCGGCCTCGCCCAGGACATCGGCGAAGGTGCGGCCGCTCTTGGTGGCCTGGCCGTCACCGTTCGACTCGTTGGGCATGTCGAGCGAGCCGGCTGTGTAGCCGTTGCTCGCGACGATGCCCTCGACGATCTCGTCCTCGGTGAGCTGGAGGTGCTCGGCCAGTTCGGCGACGGTCGGGTCACGGTCGAGCTTGACCGCCAGGTGTTCCTTCCCCTTGGCGATCTCGACCCGCAACTCCTGGAGCCGCCGCGGAACATGGACGGCCCAGCTGGTGTCACGGAAGAAGCGCTTGATCTCGCCCACGATGTAAGGAACGGCAAAGGTGGTGAATTCCACCTCGCGCGACAGGTCGAACCGGTCGATGGCCTTGATGAGACCGATGGTGCCGACCTGGTTGATGTCCTCCATCTCGCCGCTGCCACGGTGACGGAACCGGCTGGCGGCGAACCTCACCAGTGAGAGGTTCATTTCAATAAGGGTGTTGCGGGCGTACTGGTATGCGTGCGTGCCCTCTTCGAGGACCTGGAGCTGGTCAAAAAAGATCTTAGAAAGTTCTCGCGCGTCCTTCGGTGCGACCTTCCCCGCGTCTTCGATCCACGGGAGATCGCCCACCTCCGGCGGTGCCGTAGCAGTGGCGGCATGCGCGGATGTCTGCGTCATGTTTTCAGCCTCCCCAAGTAGCGGACCCCGTTCAATGACCGCTCCTGCCCGGCGATCGGGACTTCAATCCCTCTGGGACGAATGAGGAGAGGTGTGTGGTGGTTTGTCCGTATATGCCTGGGGGGAGCGGCCGTGGATCCGCCCCCATCCGCCTTGTGTCACGTCATACCGCTGCCGAATACCGCTGCCGAGTCGCGGTCCCGCCTGCTGTCTCTGTCCTGTCCGCTCTCTGTCCTGTCCGCGCGGCGTTCTGTGCGTGGATCCCTCTGTGGATCCTTCGGGGGCCCGCCGGGATTTCTGATTCCCCGCCTATTCCGGTTCATTCCCATTCACTCGCTCCCGTTCCTGCGGGCGAGTGAATGGGGAAGTAATTGCACTGAACTCTCCAGCCGGGGGTAGGCGCGCAGTCAGAAGGAAATGAACGGGCGTGCCAGGAAGGGCGTTTCTCTAGGCGGGGTGAGTCATATGCGGCAGGATGTCGGCGAGCGGAGCATGGACGCCGAGCCCGGCGTGCGGCGCGACGGAAATTCCGACGGGTGGTCCGACGGGGCGTCCGGTGCGCGGCCCGAGGGTGAGCGCGGCAGTGAATCGGACGGCGTCGGCCGTCAGTTCGCCGACTGGACCTGTCGGCCGCGTATCGCGGCGGAGGCCCGGGATGCCGCCTCCAGGTTTCTCGGTGGCCTGCACCCCGCCCCGCCTGCGCATGTGTCACAGAATCTGGTTCTGCTCGTCTCAGAGCTGGTCACCAACGCCCTGCGTCACGCCGGAGGCGTGACCTCCATGCGGCTCAGGGCGGACCGGCGCAGCGTCGAGGTCGCCGTCGCGGATCCCAGCCCGGCGCATCCGCAGGACCGCACCCCCGATCTGACCGGCTGCACCGGCGGCTTCGGCTGGCCGATGGTGCAGCGGCTCGCCCGTACCGTCGCCGTACGTGATGCCGCCGGCGGCGGGAAGGTCGTCTGCGCGACCCTGATGCGGTGATGCGGTGATGCGGTGATGCGGTGATGCGGTGACGCGGTGATGCGGTGACGCGGTCGTGAGAGGCCGGGGCTGTGGGTGTTCTTGACCGGGTGCAGATGCGGGCATAGCGTCCCAGGGGACTGAGCAAGCGCTTAGAAAGGGTCTTCAGTGCCGCAGACCGAGCCCCCCACCGCTTCCCCCGGCCCCACCGGGCAGGCTGCTCCCACCGGCCGGCCCGCCGCCTCCGTCCCCGGCCCCGTCGCCGTCGAAGCCGCACTGAGCGCCCCCGGCGCACCCTTCGCCGTGGTCGCCGCCGATGACGGTTCCCCGGTGTACGCGAGCGGGCCGCGCACTCTGCGGGAGTTCGTGGAAGCCGTGTGGGCCTACGGCGACCAGCCTTTCCTGGTCGCCGAGGGCGATACGTACACCTATGGCGAGTTCTTCGCCGCCGCCTGCGCGCTCGCCCGGCGGTTCGTCGATGTGTACGGGCTCGCTCCGGGCGACCGCGCGGTGGTCGCGATGCGGAACCACCCCGAGTGGCAGATCGCCTTCTGGGCCGCCCAGTTGGCCGGGCTCGTCGCCGTACCGCTCAACGCCTGGTGGACCGGGGACGAGTTCACGTACGCGCTCGACGACTGCCGGCCCCGGGTGCTGCTGGTCGACGGTGAGCGGCTGGGACGGGTGCTGCCGTGGGCCGAGCGCCAGGGGCGACCGGACGGCGACGACCGGCCCCGGCTCGTCACCTTCCACCAGGACGTCCACCACGACGCGGATGCTTCCTGCCCGGCCGCGCCCCCCGCGTACGCACGCATCGAGCGCTACGAGGACCTGCCGCCCGCCGACCCCGCGCTCGGCCCGCCCGATGTGGAGATCCGCCCCGAGGACGATGCCACGATCATCTACACCTCGGGCACCACGGGCCGCCCCAAGGGCGCGGTGGCCACGCAGCTCGCGCAGGTCGGCGCCATGATGAACCCCCTCTACCACGCGGCCGCCTCCACCCTGGCGCGTGGCGCGGTCCCCGGCGATGGCCCGGCGCCCGTGGCGCTGATGACCTTCCCGTTCTTCCATGTGGCCGCTTTCACCAGCGTCTACGCGGCGATGTCCGTGGGCGGCACGCTCGTCCTGCTGCGGAAGTGGGACGCGGACCGCGCCCTGGCCGCCATCCGTACGCACGGCGTCACCCACTACGCGGGCGTCCCCGCCACCGCCCTCCAGCTGCTCGAAGCGGCCGAGCGCGGCGGCGACGGACTGGAGAGTCTGGCCATGCTGAGCACCGGGGGAGCGGCGGCCCCGCCCGAACTCGTACGCACAGTCGTGGCCCGGCACAGCGGGCGTATCGAGCCGCGGAACGGTTACGGGCTGACCGAGACGTGCGGCGGCGTGCTGGCGAACTTCGGCGCCGAGTACCGCGCCCACCCCGGGAGCGTCGGCCGCCCGACCCCCGCCACCGAGGTACGCATCGCGGACCGGTCCGGGCGGGCGCTGCCCGACGGGGAGGTCGGCGAGCTGTGGCTGCGCGGGCAGGCGCTCGTGCGCGGGTACTGGAACGCCCCCGAGGCCACGGCCGCCGCCTTCCAGGACGGCTGGTTCAGGACCGGGGACCTCGCGACCGTCCAGGAGGGCCGGGTCAGCGTGGTGGACCGGATCAAGGACATGGTCGTCCGGGGCGGCGAGAACGTGTACTGCGTCGAGGTGGAGGCCGCCCTGCACGCGCACCCCGATGTGCTGGACGCGGCGGTGCTCGGGGTCGCGCACCCGGTCCTCGGCGAGGAGGTCGCCGCCGTGGTGCAGCTGCGGGACGGCAGCGAGGCCACGCCCGACGCGCTCCGGGCGCATGTCGGGGAGTCGCTGGCCGCCTTCAAGGTCCCGGCGTACGTCCTCGTACGGGCGGAGCCGCTGCCGCGAAACGCGACGGGCAAGGTGCTCAAGCGCGAGCTGCGCGGGCCCGTCCAGGAGCAGGTGACGCGGGGCGGCTGACCGGCTGACCCGGCATACCGGCTTACCCGGCAGAACGGATCGGGCGGCCGGTCGGCTCCTGTCAGGAGCGTGTGATGCGCACCCGGTAGTCCCCGGACCTGTCCTTGCCGGTGACGTTGATGATGATCCCGTGCGCCGCGTCGGTGAAGGTCTGGCCCACCGT
This sequence comes from Streptomyces sp. NPDC059398, assembly GCF_042751845.1. Lineage (NCBI taxonomy): Bacteria > Bacillati > Actinomycetota > Actinomycetes > Kitasatosporales > Streptomycetaceae > Streptomyces > Streptomyces sp. NPDC059398. The sequence continues at coordinate 47,731 of NZ_JBHYWP010000014.1, forward strand.
GTACGGGGCGTCGGACAGTTCGGCCTGGACATTGGCGCGCAGGGTGCACCCCCCGCTGTCCGGGGTGCTGTCCCTGACGGAGACCGGGCCCTGGCCGGTGTCGACGTCGCCGTCGACCCGGTAGACGAGCACTCCGGGGCGGCACACCGCGTCGTCGTTGCCCGCCCGGGTCCGTACCTCGACCACATAGGCGGCGGACTCGGACATCGGGATCACCGCGAGCTTGGTGCCGCCGCGCGTCTCCAGCGGGGAGAGCGCCGCCTCGTGGGTGCCGGGCGTCGAAGCGCAGCTGACCTGCTTGTCGTCCAGCCAGCCGAGCTTCCACTTGTGCCAGCCCAGCATGTCGTTGTTGGCCCCCCAGTCCTCGGACATGATGTCCCAGTGCCCGACCGAGCCGCCGCCGCTCGATGTGTAGAGGTCGGGGAGGCCGAAGGTGTGGCCGTTCTCGTGCGGCAGGACGCGGTAGCCGGTGTGGTTGTACGAGCCCGATCCGTCGTCCTGACGGCTGTAGATGAACGACATGTTGGAGAGCTTCACGCCGTCCGCGACGGGCGCCTCGTCATTGCCCGAGAAGGTCACCGAGAGCACGGTGTCCAGCGCCGAAGGCCCCGCGTTCGGGGAGGCCAGCACATTGATCAGGTCGTACTTGCGGAAGTCCACCTGCCGGTCGGCCGCCTTCACGATGTCCTGGGCGAGCCGCCGGTACCCCGGCTGGTACGGGGAGCCCCGCTGTATCCCGTACGAGCTGAACGGCGACGGCATCCGCAGCCAGCGCTTCACGGGGGCCTCGGGGTGGTAGTCGAGCCGCCCGTAGGAACTGGTGCGGTACCAGGTGGAGGTCTGCGGGAAGAACTCGCCGTACCGCTTCATCGCGGGCTCGGAGCCCTGCGCGTCCGGGAAGTCGATCATGAGGGTCAGGGCGTGGACGGCGCCGGTCGAGCGGGCGTAGCCCGGTGCGGTCGGCAGCCCCTCGGACATCTGGACGCCCAGCGCGCCGCCGATCCGGCACGGGCTGAGCGAGACGGAGGATCCGGCGTGGTCGGCGCGTACGGAGAGCCGCCCGGTGGGGCCGCCCGCCGGAGTCCTCTGGATCAGAGTGGTGCTTCCCGACGTCAGCGCGGTCAGGGCGAGCGCGGTCAGGGTGACGAGGGCCAGCGGGCGCCGGGGGGAACGTATCCGGGAGCGGGGGGTCCGTGAACGGCCGGAGGGGCTGCCGCTCGACCTGGGGCGGGTCTCATGCATGCCTTCGCCTTCGGTCCGCGGCAGCCGACGGTTCCGAACTGCGCTCGTTCGATCACCCTGTGTCGGGCGGGACGGAGGCGCGCGCTGGGCTGGGCCGATCGTGGACATTCCGGGCTTACCGGATGTGGTGCGACCCTGTGGCGCAGGTCACGTTCGGCGGGGGAAATAACTGGGGACCGTTTCCCCGTTTGCACCGGTGTCACAGCGAACCGGGGAGTCCTTTTCCGGTTACCGATCCGGTGACGGAAGGGAAGGGGAGCGCCGTGGGAACCGCCACCGCCGTCCGGCCGCGCACCAGGGCCGACGCCCTGCGCAACCGGGAGCGGATCGTTTCGGCCGCGCGTGAGATCTTCGTGGAGTACGGGCCGGATGTGCCGCTCGACGAGATCGCCCGCCGGGCGGGCGTCGGCAACGCCACGCTCTACCGTCACTTCCCCGACCGGATCGATCTCTTCCGGCATGTGGTGCTCTCCGTCATGGCCCGCCTCGCGGACCAGGTGGAGGCGGCCATCGCCGAGGAGCCCGACAGTTTCGCCGCCCTCCGCCGTTTTGTGCACGCCGCGGCCGACGAGAAGATCGGGGCGCTCTGCCCGATGCTCTCGGACGGCTTCGACCGCGCGGACACGGAGATCCTGGCGGCGCGTGACCGGCTCGCGGAGTCCGTCGAGGACCTCATGAGCCGGGCACGGCAGGAAGGGCGGCTGCGCTCCGACATCGCGGTCGGAGACCTGTTCGTCGCCCTCTCCCAGCTCACCAGGCCGCTGCCCGGCGCGGGCTGTCTGGGGCTCGACCGCTTCGTCCACCGTCATCTGCAGCTGTTCCTCGACGGGCTCCAGACCTCGGCGCGGACGGTACTTCCGGGGTCACCGGCGACCCTTGAGGACCTGCGCCGGCCGACGTGACACCAGCCGTCACGCATACGGAACACCTGCGGACCGCACACGGACCGCATTCACCGCTCGACCACGACGCCTGAACAGGACGCCCGCATTGCCCGCCTGACCTCGATGCCCCACGCCCGCGTACGCGCCTGAAGCGCGCGACCGCAGCGCCCCGCGACTCTCACACCCGCGAAACACACACCGCGACTCTCACACCCGCGAAACACGCACCGCCAAGCGCACCCCCGTGAACCGCACGGCCGAGTGCGCCCCGGAGTGCTGCTTCCGCACCCCCGCTCAGACGCTCAGGACTTCTTCTTCACCCCTGAACTGCTGCCCGGGACCCTCTCGTTGCCCTACTGACCTCTCTGACCTCCCTGATCTCACTGATCTCTCCGCACCCCTAGGTGGCTCCCGTCATGTCAACAGCCATGTCGAATCCCATAGCGAAAACTCCTGACATATCACTCCCTGACCCCAATCGATGGAGAGCGCTCGTCTTCATCGCCCTGGCGCAGCTGATGGTGGTGCTCGACGCGACCATCGTGAACATCGCGCTGCCGCACGCCCAGGTCGACCTGGGTATCTCGGACGCCAACAAGCAGTGGGTCATCACGGCTTACGCCCTCGCCTTCGGCGGACTGCTGCTCTTCGGCGGCCGGATCGGCGACCTGTGGGGCCGTAAGCGCGCCTTCGTCATCGGGCTGCTCGGCTTCGCCGCGGCCTCGGCCGTCGGCGGCGGCGCCGCCAACGAGGCGATGCTGCTCACCTCCCGTGCCGCGCAGGGCATCTTCGGCGCGCTCCTCGCGCCGGCCGCGCTGTCGCTGCTCGCCGTGACCTTCACCGACGCCAAGGAGCGCGCCAAGGCGTTCGGTATCTTCGGCGCGATCGCCGGCGGTGGCGGCGCGGTCGGTCTGCTGCTCGGCGGTTTCCTCACCGAATACCTGGACTGGCGCTGGACGTTCTTCGTCAACATCCCGTTTGCGGCCATCGCCGCACTCGGCGCGTACTTCGTGATCCGGGAGCCCGCGGGCGGCCGTAACCGTTCGCCGCTGGACATCCCCGGCGTCCTGCTCTCCACGACCGGTCTGGTCTCGCTGGTGTACGGCTTCACGCGCGCCGCTTCCGACGGCTGGTCCGACCCGGTCACGATCAGCATGTTCATCGCCACCGTCGTCCTGCTCGGCGCGTTCGTCGCTGTCGAGTCGAAGGTCAAGGCCCCGCTGCTGCCGCTCCGGGTGGTCGCCGACCGCAACCGCGGTGGCATCTACGCCTCGCTCGGCCTGGCCATCATCGGGATGTTCGGCCTCTTCCTCTTCCTGACGTACTACCTCCAGGTCGTACAGGGCTACTCCTCGGTCAGGACCGGCTTCGCCTTCCTGCCGATGGTCGCCGCCATGATCACGGGCTCCACGCAGATCGGCGCCCGGCTGATGACCCGGGTGCCCGCCCGGTTCCTGATGGGCCCCGGCTTCGCGGTCGCGGCGGTCGGGATGCTGCTCCTGACCCGGATCGAGGTCGGCTCCTCGTACGCGTCGGTGATCCTGCCGGGCATGGTGCTGCTGGGGCTCGGCATGGGTACGGCGTTCATGCCCGCCATGTCGCTCGCCACGCACGGCATCGCCCCGCGTGACGCGGGTGTCGCCTCCGCGATGGTCAACACCTCGCAGCAGGTGGGCGGTGCGATCGGCACGGCGCTGCTGAACACGATCGCCGCATCCGCCACCACCGCGTACCTCGTGGGGCACGCGGCGGCCGGCGGCAACGCGAAGCTGGTCCAGGCCCAGGCGCTGGTGCACGGCTACACGAACGCGATCTGGGTGGCGGTGGGCATCCTGGCCGTCGCATCGGTGATCGCGCTGACGCTCATCAACGCCGGTCGCCCCTCGGTCACTCCGGTGGCTTCCGGCTCCGGTTCCGGTTCGGCTTCCGGGGACTCCGAATCGGTCGAGGACGAGGTGCCGATCCCGGTGATCGCACACTGAGCCGAGCCGGCTGACGGTAGTCCGACGGCGCTCCTCTCGCATGGAGCTGCCCAGGGGTGATCTGCCCTGGTTCCGCAGGGATGTCTCAGGAGAGACGTCAGCGGAGCCAGGGCAGATCCGCGTCCTCACCCTGCGGCTGCAGCCCCTCGGCCATGACCCGCATGATCTCGCCGAGCTGGCCGATCTGTTCGGGGGAGAGGCGGTCGAACAACGCCTGCCGTACGGCCGCCACATGGCCGGGCGCGGTGCGCTCCAGCACCTTCGTACCGGCCGGCGTGAGGACCGCGTTCTGGCCCCGCTTGTCGGACGGGCAGTCCTCGCGGCGCACCCAGCCGTTCCGTTCCAGCCGCGCTATCGCGTGCGAGAGCCGGGAGCGGGTGATCTTCGCGTCCATCGCCAGCTCGGTCATCCGCATCCGCCGCCGGGGCGCCTGGGAGAGCTTCACGAGGAGCCCGTAATAGATGTGCGGCATCCCGGCATCGCGCTGCAACTGGCGGTCGAGATGGTCCTCCAGGAGCGTGGTGGCGTGGAGGTACGCGCGCCAGATGCGCTGCTCCTCGTCGCTGAGCCAGCGCGGTTCGTCAGGGGGCGGTGCCGAGGTCATGTGCTCCACTGTACGACTCTTTCTTGAATATTAAACTAGATGCGATTAAGGTCTGATTCCGAGTGAACGCTTGAGACTTCAAGTAATGGAGTTGTCGACCATGACCATCACCGCCCCGGAACGTATGCCCGCCCTCTATCTCTCCCATGGCGCGCCACCGCTCGCCGACGATCCGGTCTGGCCGGGCCAGCTCGCCGCATGGTCCGCCGGTCTGCCGCGCCCCAAGGCCATCCTGATGGTCTCCGCGCACTGGGAAGACGCCCCACTGGCGCTCGGCGCGACCGGGACCGTCCCCCTCGTCTACGACTTCTGGGGCTTTCCCGATCACTACTACCAGGTGCGTTACGGCGCTCCGGGCGCGCCCCTGCTGGCCGGGAGCGTGAGGAAACTGCTGCGCGGCGCGGGACAGCCGGTCCAGGACGTCCCGGACCGGGGGCTCGACCACGGTGCGTATGTCCCGCTGGTCGAGATGTTCCCGGAGGCCGACATACCGGTGCTCCAGATCTCCATGCCGACGCTCGATCCGCAGCAGCTGATGGACATCGGACGCAGGCTGGCCCCGCTGCGCGACGAGGGTGTACTGATCGTCGGCAGCGGCTTCTTCACCCACAACCTGGCCGCGCTGCGGCACGAGGGCACCCCCGGCTGGTCCGCCGAGTTCGACGCCTGGGGGCGGGAGGCGCTGGAGGCGCAGGACATCGACGCGCTGCTCGACTTCGAGCGCAAGTCCCCGTCCGCGCCGCTCGCCCACCCGCGTACGGAACACTTCGCACCGCTCTTCGTGACGCTGGGCGCGGCAGGGGACGGGCTGGAGAGCCGGCGTGATGTGATCGACGGCTTCTGGATGGGACTGGCGAAGCGGTCGGTGCAGTTCGGGTAGGGCGGCGGCGGGTGTTCCGTGCGGGCCCGTGCCGGGCCGGTGATGTACGGGACGGGCCCGGTGGTGTACGGGACGGGCCGGTGGCGTACGGGACGGGCCGGCGCGTACGGCTACTCTCCGCCCAGCTCCTTCTCGTACCAGGCGACGTCGTGGTACGTGCCGAACTTCCGCCCCACCTCGCGGTAGGTGCCCACAGGTGTGAAGCCGAAGCGGGCGTGCAGCGCGGCGGATGCCTCGTTGGGCAGGGTGATACCGGCGTACGCCCGGTGTACGTCCTCCTCCGTCAGCGCCTCGAACAGCGCCCCGTAGAGCATCGTGCCGATCCCGCGCCCCGCCGCCGCGGGCGCGCAGTAGACGGTCACCTCCACCGACGTGGCGTACGCGGCCTTCGGCCGGAATGCGCTGCTGGTTGCATAGCCGAGAATCCGGGCAGAAGGTACCTCCTGCGCAACCAGCAGCCGGTGAGGGCCGTCTTCTGGGTGGGAGAGCAGCCACGGACGGCGTTCCTCGGGAGTGAAGACATTCGTGTCGAATGTGATCGCAGTCTCACGGATGTAGTGGTTGTAGAGGTCGGTGAGGGCTTGGAGATCTGCCTCTCTGCCCGGCCTGACCTGCACTTCCGCACGCTGTGCAGACATCTGCTCTCCCTTGGTGGCGGGACAGGGTACTGCATGATCACTAAAAACAGAGCGGGTCATGGGAATTCTGTCCGGATTCCAGTCGTTGTTTCCATCAGATGCAGGGCACCGGAGAGGGTGTTCCGCACCACACGTTCCGCACCACACGTTCCGAACGACCCGTTCCGAACGACAACTCCGAATGACAACAGAGCCGCTGAAACCGAGCGACTGAACAGCGACTGAACACCGAGCCACTGATTCGCGACCTCATCACGTTACTCACGTTAGGGAGCACGCATGGCAACCCGTGCCGTCGCCCGTCGATCCGACCGGGCAAGCAGCGTTCGCGCCGTAGGCGGGGAGATCGCCGACCGCGACCTGGTCGGCATGTACCTCGACGAAATAGCACGTACGCCACTGCTCGACGCCGAGAAGGAAGTCGAGCTGTCCCAGACCATCGAGGCCGGGGTGTACGCCCAGCAGATCCTCGACGGCTCCGTGCAGAGTGAGGCGGACGGGGCTTCGCGTGAGGAGCTGGAGGCGCTGATCGCCGCCGGGGAGCGCGCCAAGGACATCTTCATCCGGTCCAATCTGCGGCTGGTCGTCGCCGTCGCCCGCCGCTATCCGCGAGCCGGTCTGCCGCTGCTCGACCTCATCCAGGAGGGCAACGCCGGCCTGGTCCGCGCCGTCGAGAAGTTCGACTACGCGAAGGGCTTCAAGTTCTCCACGTACGCGACCTGGTGGATCCGGCAGGCCATCACCCGGTCCATAGCGGACCAGTCGCGCACCATCCGGCTCCCCGTCCACCTGGTGGAGGAGCTGGGCCGGATCCGCCGTGTCCAGCGCGAGTTCAACCGCGAGCACGGCCGCGACCCGGAGCACGAGGAGATCGCCGCCGAGCTGGACACCAAGCCGGAGCGCGTGAGCGATGTGCTGGACTGGGCGCGTGACCCGGTCAGCCTGAACATGTCGGTGGACGACCAGGGCGAGACGCAGTTCGGTGACCTCCTGGAGGACACGTCGGCGGTGTCGCCCGAGCAGTCGGTGATGACGCTGCTGCGCAGCGAGGAGCTCGACGAGCTGATCGGCAAGCTCGACCACCGCACGGCTTCGATCATCAAGATGCGGTTCGGTATCGACGACGGCCGGGAGCGGACGCTGACCGAGGTCGGCAAGGAGCACGGTCTGACGCGTGAGCGGATCCGCCAGATCGAGAAGCACGCCCTGCTCGAACTGAAGAAGATGGCCGACGATGTGGGCTTCGACGCGGCGGCGTGAACAGGCCGGACCGAAAGCCCAGCGCTCTTCGTGGCCCTCGTGCCGCCTCCGTCCCCGACTGCCGGGGCGCGCCCCGCGGGGGGGGCGGGCTCACCATCTGGGTGGTGGGGGGCGCCGAGCCCCCCGACCATCATGTGCGGGACGAATCCCAGCGCGGGGTTGTCCGCACCGACCTCGCCGCGCTCCACCGCGCGC
>NZ_JBHYWP010000014.1:55425-79490 GCF_042751845.1 Streptomyces sp. NPDC059398
CCACCCCCACACCGGCGTTGTCGCCCTGTGGGGGGGGGTGTTATTTTTTTAAACCCCCCCGGCCCCCCCCCCCCCCCCCCGGCGGCCGCGCCCCTAGGCGGGCCCCCCCCGGCGATTGTTCGCGCGGGCGGTGGATGCTGCGCAGGCAGTGAGCTCCGCCCGGACGGTAAGTTCCCGCCCGGACGGGTGAGTTCCCGCCCGGATGGTGAACTCTGCTCAGCCTGTGAACTCCGCTCAGACGGTGAGCGCCGGTTCTCTGGGCGTTCCGTTCCCACCGGTGCCCGCGTCCGTGTCCTCACCGCCGCCACTGGGTGAGCCGCCTTCGGCTGACCCGTCCGCCCCGCCGCTGACGGCCGCCCGCTTCGGCAGGGCGAACATCAGTAGGAAGATCACCCCCAGCACCCCGGCGACCCACCACAGCGAGTCCATGAACGCGTGGACGAACGCCGGACCGGTCGCACTCGGTGCGAGCCGGTCGCTGATCGAACCGAAGAACACCACGGACACCAGGCCGAGCCCCAGCGCATTGCCCATCTGCTGCACGGTGTTGATCAACCCGGACGCCGACCCGGCGTGCTCCTTCGGTACGTCCGCCAGCACCGCGTCCGTCAGCGGCGCGACGATCAGCCCCATGCCGATCCCCATGACCACCAGCGGCAGCGCCATCTGCCAGGACGCGATCGCTGTGCCGTACCGGTCCGCCTCCCCGATGTAGAGCAGCAGCCCGGCCGCCATCAGCAGCGCGCCCGCCTGGAGTACCTTGCGGCCGAAGCGCGGCACCAGCTTCTGTACGGAGACACCGGCCGCGGCCGAGACCGCGACCGAGAACGGGATCCCCGTCGTCCCGGCCCGCAGAGCGCTCCAGCCGAGGCCGATCTGCATGTACAGCGTCCAGACCAGGAAGAAGATGCCCAGCGCCACACCGAACGTGGCCTGGACCGCGATACCGGCCGCGAAGCTCTTCACCCTGAACAACTCCAGCTCGACCAGCGGCGAACCGTCCTTTCGCGCCTTCACCCGCTCGTACGCGACGAGTGCGCCGAACACGACGAGGCTGCCCGCCATCGAGACGTAACCCCAGACCGGCCAGCCGAGCTCACGGCCGCGCGTCAGCGGATAGAGCATCATCAGCAGACCCACCACGACGAGCAGGACCCCGACGATGTCCAGCCGGAGCGCCTTCGGTGCTCTGGACTCGGTGATGAACCCGCGCCCGAGGAGCAGCCCGGCCACTCCGACCGGCAGGTTGATCAGGAAGATCGGGCGCCATTCGAGACCTGCGATGTTCCACTCGGTCAGCAGGGCGCCGAGCAGCGGGCCGGATACCGCGCCCAGGCCGACGATCGCGCCGAACAGCCCGAAGACCTTGCCGCGTTCCTCCGCGGGGAAGGTGGCGTGCACGATCGAGAGCACCTGCGGGACCATCAGCGCCGCCATCGCGCCCTGCAGAATGCGCGAGGCGACGAGCATCTCGGGGCCGGCCGCGAATCCGCACAGCGCGGAGGCGAGTGTGAAGCCGCCTATCCCGATCAGGAACAGTCTCTTGCGGCCGTGGATGTCGCCCAGCCGGCCGCCCGTGATCAGCCCGGCGGCGAAGGCGAGCGCGTAACCCGCGGTGATCCACTGGATCTGGCTGAACGATGCGCCGGTGTCCTTCTGGATGGACGGGATCGCGATGTTGACGATCGTGACGTCGACCAGGTCCATGAAGGCCGCGGTCATCACGATGGCCAGGGCGAACCACCTGCGGCGGTCCGCCCTGAGCACGGCCTGGGTGGTCTGCACGGCTTGCACGGCCTGCGTGGCTTGCACGGCCTGCGCGGCTTGCACGGCCTGCGCGGCCGGTGCCTTCCGCTCACTCCGTGCGGGTGGCGGCACGTCCTGGGCATCGGGCGGAGTGGGCTGGGGTGTTGAGGTCATGCGGGGAAGCTAGCCGGAATCTAGGTCAATGTCTGTCCTACTCCGAGGGCATTCTGGCTACCATGACGGACACACCGGTACGGCTGCTGCACCTTCTCTCGCTGCTCCAGACTCCGCGCGAATGGCCCGGCGGTGAACTGGCCGAGCGTCTCGACGTCAGCAGGCGCACGATCCGGCGCGACATCGACCGGCTGCGCGACCTCGGCTATCCGGTCCAGGCCACGATGGGCGCCGAGGGCGGTTACCGGCTGGTGGCGGGCAAAGCCATGCCCCCGCTGGTCCTCGACGACGAGGAGGCGGTGGCCATCGCGGTCGGGCTGCGCGCCGGGGCCGGCCACGCGGTCGAGGGCATCGAGGAGGCATCCGTACGGGCCCTGGCCAAGCTGGAACAGGTGCTGCCGTCCAGGCTGCGCCATCGCGTCGCCACACTCCAGGCAGCGACGACCCCGCTGACCAGCGGTGACGGTGCGACGGTCGACCCGGCCACGCTGACCGTGATCGCGGGGGCCGCCACCGGGCCCGAGCGGCTGCGCTTCGGCTACCGCGCCGGGGACGGTACGGAGACGGAGCGGCTGGTCGAGCCGTACCGGCTGGTCTCCACCGGGCGCCGCTGGTACCTCGTGGCGTACGACATCGACCGCGAGGACTGGCGTACGTTCCGGGTCGACCGGGTGAGCCGGCCGTTCGCGACCGGGGCGCGGTTCGTCCCGCGTGAGCTGCCGGCGGCGGACGCCGCGGAGTTCGTGAGCCGGTCCCTGTCGCGGCGCCAGCCCTCGGTGGATCTCGACATCACCTTCGCGGCCCCGGCGGATTCCGTGGCGGCACAGCTGCCGCACTGGATGGGCACGCCCGAGGCGCTGGGCGAGCGGCGTTGCCGGCTCCGGGCTCCGGTGGCGGAGTCGCTGGAGTGGCTGGGGCTGCGGCTCGCGGTGGTGGACGCGGAGTTCACCGTGCACCACCCGCCCGAACTGGCCGGCTACCTGGCACAACTGGGCGCCCGACTGCTCCGCGCGGCGGAACGGCCTCAGAGCTGAACGGCCAGAGAGCTGAACGGCCAGAGAGCGGAACGCGCCAGAGACCTGAGGTCCGGTCCCGGATCGGGACGGTGCTCAGCGGACGCGAGCGCGGAGCTCCATCGCCGTGCGGGCCTCGCTCTGTGATGCGTACACCTCGCACATATGGCGTCCGTCAGGGGTGGCCGTGTGCTCGACCTCCCAGAGGCTGAACTCCCGGCCGTCCAGCAGCAGAAAGGCATGCTCGTAGAGGGTGAAGGCCGCGGGGCCCACGCTCTCGAAGCGGCACTGGCTGCCGAGCGCCTGGCTGATCTGATGGGCGAACGCGGAACGCAGCAGCCGGGCGACGTCCTCACCCGGGCAGTCCGGATTCTCCGCGCGGCGCAGTACCCGGCGGGCGTGGTCGGCCGACCGGTCCGCCACATACGTCCTGGCCGCGGCCGGCGGGGGCGCCGACTGGAGCGCCGTGAGGATCCCGAGGTCGTCCTCCGGATCGTCGTCCGGGAACATCGCGGCGGCGTCCGCCCCGCGGATCCGGGTCACGGCGAGCCGGGCCTCCGCCTCGCCCGGATACAGCTCGTACTGCGGTCCGGTGCCGGGTCCCGTCTCGTACACCAGCTCCCACAGCGTCAGATCGGTGCCGTCCGCGAGCAGGAATGTGTGCCGGTACGTCTCGCGGTGCAGCCCGGCGCCCGAGCTGTGGTGCGAGGAGTGCAGCGCTGTGCTGTGCGCCAGCGCGGAGCCGAGCCGCTCGACGGTGGCGTCGGGCAGCTCGAAAGCGTTCAGTGCGCGGCCGAGGAGTCGCGACAGGTGCTCCCCGGTCGTCTCATGCGAATGGCTCAAGGTCTCTCCAGGCCGTCGCGGCAAGTCATGAGGTCGGGACTCAACGTAGTCCCTGGGTCTGACAACGTGGCCTTCGTTCGGCAAAACGAAGGGGGCGTGCGCAAAGTTCCCGGGCGCCCCATCAACTCACTTGTCCGGCAAGTCATTAGATGATGCGTCAGTCAGGGATGGTTTTCGCCCCCGCCCCGTACAGATCGCGATGGGCCGGGAACCGGCCACCGGGCCCGTCCACAGACTCCGCCGCCCGGATCCCCCGGACCACGGCGCGGGTCAGTACGTCGGCCCCCGCCGCCAGTACCTCGTTGAGGACGCTCAGGTCAGGGCGGTGCCGCGTGCCGGTGGCAAGGGCGAAGACGGTGTCGCCGTCGTGCAGCAGATGGACCGGCCGCACGGCGCGCGCGAGACCGTCGTGCGCGGTACCGGCCAGCTTCTGCGCCTGGGCGCGGGTCAGTTCGGCATCGGTGGCCACGACGGCGATGGTGGTGTTCAGCGGGGGGCGTGAATTGTGCTCGCGCGCCAGAGCCAACTGCCGCTGTGCCTCCTCGTGGACGTCGGCCGCCGGATATACGGGCCGGCCCTGGCCGTACTCGCCGTAGAGCACGCCCGTCAGCGGATCGACCGGTGCGCCCACCGAGTTGACCACGGCGATGGCCCCCACGGTGACACCGGACGCCAGGGTGACGCTCGCCGAGCCGACGCCGCCCTTGAGCCCGCCCGCCACCGCCCCCGTACCGGCTCCGACGCTGCCCTGTTCGACCGGTGCGCCCGGCGGTGCGGCCGCCGCGGCTTCCACCGCCGCACGCCCGGTCGACGCGTCCGGCCTGGCCCGCCAGTCGCCGCCGCGCCCGAGATCGAAGACGCAGGCGGCCGGGACGACCGGCACGACCTGAGTGGGATCGGGGCCGACCTGGAAGCCGCGGCCCTGCTCCTCCAGCCAGGCCATCACACCGGACGCGGAGTCCAGCCCGTACGCACTGCCCCCGGTCAGGACGATCGCGTCCACGCGCTGCACCAGATTGCGCGGATCGAGGGCGTCCGTCTCCCGGGTGCCCGGCCCGCCGCCGCGCACATCCACGGCGGCGACCGCACCGCCGAGCGGAGTCAGGACGACCGTGGTCCCGCTCAGCGCTCGCGCACCGGGCACCCGCGCATGACCGACCCGGAGCCCGGCCACATCGGCGAGCGAGTCCAGCCGCTCTCGCGAAGAGCCGTTCCCGGCCGCTGAGTTCGCGGGGGTGCCCGGGTCCGTGCCGGTCGTTGAACCAGCGCCGGTGGGTGAGCCCGTGCCGGTGGGCGGCCGGGGGGATGTGCCGGGCGGGGCCGGGGTGTCCGAACCGGACCCACGCGCCGCTTCCACAGGGCGCTCTGACGGGGTGTCTGCTGCGGTCATGGACTCCATGGGACCACTCCTCCCTGTGATCCGGCGCCTCCGGCCCTCCCCGGGCCTGTTCTTGCACCCGTGTTCCTGTCTTTCTCCGTCGAATTCCCCGTGCGGCGGCTGGTTCGGCATCTGAATGAAGCCTCACCCGGCCGACACGCAGAAAACGCATAAAAGGGATATTGCCGACTACGGTGGCGCAGTGACCGAGCCGCCTTCCGCCCCTTCCGCGCCCCCGCCGTACCCCCCATCCGGCCGCCCGGCCCCCGCGCAACCGGCCCCCGCACAACGGTTTCCGCTGCGCCCGGTATCCGTAAGCCCGGTCTCCGCAAGGGGGACGGCCGCGGGCACGGCGGTCTCACTCCTGCTGATCGTGGCCATCGTGCTGGGCAGCCGCTTTCTGCGCGACTTCGACTCGGCCCTGCTGCCGTACGCCGTCGCCAGTGTCTTCCTCGCCTTCGGCGTCGCCTACCGGTACACCGTCTGGGTCTCCGCGCCCGGCGCCCGCAGACTCTTCAACAAGGGCTGGAGCAGCTTCTTCTCGCGCGCCAACTTCCGCAGAGCGCCCACGGCCCTGCCGAAGATGATCGCCACCTACCTCGGCTTCCAGAAGTTCCTGGGCGCCAGGTCGCACGCCCGCTGGGCCGCCCACCAGCTGATCTTCTGGGGCTGCATCCTCGCCGCGCTGATCACGTTCCCGCTCACCTGGGGCTGGTTCACCTTTACATCGGGCAGCGGATCGGGCCCCGGGTACGAGATGCGGATCTGGGGGTTCAAGATCCTCGGGTTCGACTCGCTGAACCTCCTGGGCCGGCTGATGTTCCACGGCCTCGACATCGCGGCCGTCCTGGTCATCCCCGGGGCCGCGTACTTCCTGTGGCGGCGGATGAAGGACCGGGGCGCCATGACGGGGCAGCGCTTCGCCTACGACCTGGTGCCGCTGCTCGCGCTGATCGTCATCTCCGTGACGGGCCTCCTCCTCACCTTCTCCTCGGTCTTCCTGCACGGCGGCGGCTATGAGTTCCTCGCCGTGCTGCACATGGTCGTGGTGATCTTCACGCTCATCTACATCCCGTTCGGCAAGTTCTTCCACATCGTGCAGCGGCCGGCCGCCGTCGGGATGCAGCTGTTCAAGTACACCGCCCGCCAGGACGACCAGGTGTTCGCCTGCCGCCGCTGCCACGCGCCGATCGACACCGCCCCGTACGTCGACAACCTGCGCGCCACCATGCGCGACCTGGAGCTGAACTTCGACGCCTGGGCCGAGTACTGCCCCCGCTGCAAGCGGGTGCTGCGCGGCAACGCCTACCTCAGCCAAGTGAAGAAGGGCTTCAAGTGACCTCCTCGCTCGACCCGGCCATCGCCCCACCCGGCACCCGCAACTTCCGTGACGCGGGCGGAATCCCCGCCGACCAGTGGCACGCCGACCAGCACGGCGAGACGCTTGTCCCCACCCACTGCTGCTTCTGCGGGGTGCAGTGCGGGATGTACCTCCGGGTCAGCAAGGGCGACAAGAACGGAAAGGGCGGCAAGGTCTTCGGCGTCGAGCCCCGCAACCACGACATCAACCGGATGCGGCTCTGCCCCAAGGGCATCAACGCCTATCAGCAGGTCAACCACCCCGACCGGCTCACCGCGCCGCTGATGCGCCGCTCGCGCGACGAGCCCTTCAGGGAGAGCTCCTGGGAGGAGGCGCTCGACTTCACCATCGCCGAGATCCGCCGTATCCAGGGGCAGTACGGCAAGGACGCCTTCGGGCTGCTCGGCGGGGCCAGCCTCTTCTCCGAGAAGACCTATCTGGTCGGCAAGTTCGCCCGGGTCGCGCTCAAGACCCGCCATGTCGACTACAACGGCAGACTCTGCATGGTCAGCGCCGCCGGAGCCAACAAACTCGCCTTCGGCATCGACCGTGCGGGCAACCCCTTCTCCGACATCCTCCTCACCGACTGCCTGCTCATCGCCGGGTCGAACGTCGGGGAGTGCTTCCCCGTGATGACGCAGTACGTGTGGGGTGCGAGGGACCGGGGCGCCTCGCTCATCGTCATCGACCCACGCGAGACGGCCATCGCCCGCACCGCCGACATCCATGTCGCGCTCAAGCCGGGCACGGACTCGGCCTTCTTCAACGCCGTACTGAACGTGGTCATCCGCGAGGGCCTCGACGACCGGGCATTCGTCGAGGCACACGCCACCGGCTGGGAGGAAGTCCGCGCCAAGGCCGCCGAGTACACCCCGGAACGAGCCGCCGGGATCTGCGGGATCCCCGCCGCGCAGATCGTCCAGGTCGCCCGGACCTTCGCGGGCGCCCGGCGGGCGATGGCCTGGCACGCCCGTGGCATCGAGCACCACTCCCAGGGCGTCGAGAACTGCCTCTCCGTCATCAATCTCTGCACGGCCACCGGCCATATCGGCCGCCCCGGCGCCGGCTACGGCACCCTCACCGGACAGGGCAACGGCCAGGGCGGCCGTGAACACGGCCAGAAGTCCGACCTCCTCCCCGGTGGCCGCTCGATCACGAACCCGGAGCACCGCAGGCAGATCTGCGAGATCTGGGGCATCGAGGAGTCCGAACTCCCGCTCGCGGGAACCTCGATGATGGAAATGGTCTACCAGATGCAGCGCCAGGAGATCCGCGGCCTCATCGGCATCTGCAACAACCCCTTCGTCTCCCTCCCCAACTACCGTGTGGTCAAGGAGGGTTACGACACCGCCGAGTTCCACGCCCAGTTCGACTTCTTCCTCTCCGAGACCGCCGCCAACGCGCATGTCGTCTTCCCCGTCACCACCTGGGCCGAGGACGAGGGCGTGATGGCCAACGCCGAGGCCCGCGTCGTCAAGCACAACAAGGCACAGGACCCACCCCCCGGGGTACGGACCGACACCTGGGTGATCTCGCAGCTCGCCCAGCGCCTCGGAGTGGGCGACAAATTCGCCTACACGGGATCTCGCGAGGTCTTCGACGAGCTGCGCGTCGCCTCGGCCGGAACGGTCAACGACTACTACGGCATCACCTACGAACGGCTTGAGGAGACCGGCGGCATCGCCTGGCCCTGCCCGTCCACCGATCACCCCGGTACCCCCCGGCTCTTCGAGGACGGCACGACGTACCACCCCGACGGCAAGATCCATCTGCAGGTCGTCGAATGGCACCCGCCGATGGACCCGTACGACGACGAGCACCCCATGTCGCTCACCACGGGCCGCACGGTCGCGCACTTCCTCTCCGGTAACCAGACCCGCAGGCTCGGCGCGCTGGTCGAGCAGACCCCGCGCCCCTGGGTGGAGGTGCACCCCTCTCACGGCTTCACCTCCGGCGATCCGGTGCGGGTCGTCACCCGGCGCGGCAGCCAGGTCTTTCCCGCCCTGGTCACCGAGGCCATCAGACCCGACACGGTCTTCGTTCCGTACCACTGGCCGGTTCCCACCGGCGCCAACGCCCTCACCATCGATGCTCTCGACCCCCGTTCCAAGATTCCCGAGTACAAGGTCTGCGCCTGCCGTATCGAGGCCGCCGAGCGGGTCGGCGAAGTCCCCGCACCGCCCGTCGCGCCCGGAGGCACGGCCTACCCCGAGACGCAGATCTCCCGCACCGACCCCCTGCCGCCCTCGGCCCCGCAGGGGCGTGGCACGGCGGAGAGGAGCTGAGTCCCGCCATGATGGGCAGAACGATCTTCATCGATCCGGGGCGCTGCATCGGCTGCCAGGCCTGTGTCTCCGCGTGCCGTGAATGCGATTCGCACCGGGGCAAGTCGATGATCCACCTCGACTACACCGACCCCGGCCAGTCCGTCGCCTCCCTTCCCACGGTCTGTATGCACTGCGAGGACCCGGTCGCGCCCTGCGCCGAGGTCTGTCCCGCCGACGCGATCCTGGTGACCGCCGACGGGGTGGTGCAGCAGGCCGACACCACCCGCTGCATCGGCTGTTCCAACTGCGTCAACGCCTGCCCCTTCGGCGTACCGAAGATCGACCTCCAGGCGAAGCTCCAGCTGAAGTGCAACCTCTGTTACGACCGCACCGCGTACGGTCTCGCCCCCATGTGCGCGACGGTCTGCCCGACCGGGGCGCTGTTCTACGGAACGCAGGAGGAGCTCCAGGCGGAGCGCCCCGGCGTGCAGGTCGCCGACTCCTTCGCGTTCGGCGATGTCGTGGTGAAGACCGGGGTCGCGATGGTGGTCCCGGCAGAGAAGGTCCAGTGGCCGGTGCCCGGCGGGTTTCCGGTCGTCGAGGTCAATGGAGTCGATGTGCGAGAAGCCCCGGGTGTCGGCGGCGCGGGTGGCGCCCGCGGAACCGCCGGGTCCAGCCCTGCCGGCCCCGTCGACTCCCTGGGGCCTGTCAGCCCCGCGGGTGGTGCGGACGACGCCGCGAGTGGTGGTTTCGGTGGTGCGGGTGATGCCAGTGAGGGGGCGGGCGGCTCCGGTGACTCTGGCGGCCCCGGTTGTTCCGGAGACGCGGGGGACATGGACACGGGCATGGACACGGGCACGGGCGGGGGCGGCGGGCGATGAGCGTTACCCAGCAGCCTCCAGGGCAGCAGCCGCCTGGACAGCAGCCTCCAGGGGGGCCACCCCCGGGGCAGCCGTCGTCGGGCGACGACCCGATGGGGAACGGCGGGGCACGGGAGGCCCTGCACGACCGGGTCAGGGCCGACTCGCTCACCACGCGTCGCGACTATCTCCGGATCGTGACCACGGTCTCCGGGGGTCTCGCCGTCGGTGGCCTCGGTGTCGCCGGGGGAGTGCTGGAACGGCACGGCGACAGTGAGACCGCGCCCACCCCCAAGAAGGTCACCGACCGCCTGCGGCCAGGGGAGTCCGTCGCCTTCCGCTTCCCCGGCGACGAGGACCGGGCCGTGGCCGTACGCCTCGCCGACGGCAGCCTCGCCGGATACTCCGCCGTCTGCACCCACCTCGCCTGCGCCGTGCTGTGGCGCAAGGACCGTGGCGCCGACGGCGAGCTCTACTGCCCGTGTCACGAGGGTGTCTTCGACGCCAGGACCGGCGAGGTCACCGCAGGCCCGCCCCCTCGGGGGCTGCCCCGGGTGCTTCTCGTGGAGCGGGACGACGGCAGCGTCTGGGCCCTCGCCACGGCCCGTTCCGGCGAGAGCGTCAAGGATGCGGTGTGCCGGCAGTTCAAGGATTCGGACCCGGAGTCGACCGCGCGGATCGGCTGCCCCGGCGTGCCCAGGACGACACACGATCGAGGGGAGCAGACATGAGCGACCAGCCACCCCGGCCCGGGGGGTCCCGGCCCGGTACTCCCCGGCCTGAACCAGTGCAGCCTGAACCAGTGCAGCCTGAAGCGTCCTGGCCTGATGCCTCCCGGCCTGAACCGGTGCAGCCTGAGCCACGCCGACCCGAGCCGTCCCGGCCCGAGGCTCCCCGGCGCGAGCCGACCCTGCCCGAGTACCGGCCGGGCAGCGTCCAGCCCCGGCTCAACCGGCCGCTCACCGAGCGGTATCCGCAGATCCGCGCCACCAGCGGGTACGGGGACCCGCGGGTCCGGCACACCGGCCCCGGACCGGGCGCGGGGAGCGAACAGGAGCCGGAACGCTCCTCCAGGCTGACCGCCCGGCTCGTCCTCGCGATGACAGTCGTGATCGGCCAGCTCTGGGCGCTGACGATCGCCGTGAACGAGTGGATGGAGGGGAACACGGGCACCGCCTGGTGGGCCGCCGGTTTCCTCTGTCTGTCCTTTCTGGTGGTACTGGGGCTCTGGCGTCTCGACCCGAAGGACCGGTGAACGGCGCGGCGGGCGACACCAAGGGGGCGTATGCGCCGTGACTGCGGGCTGGGGCGGGCGGTGCCGACGGGACGTACGCACGGTCATCACCTGCTGGGGCGGGCGGAGCCGTACGGTCACGGGAGCGCCGTACCCTTGCGGTATGAGCACTGCGTCCCCTTCCGGCCCTGGCCCCCGCGACGACGAGGACCGCGATTCCGCGACCGCCTCCGGCGTGACGCACGCGGACTCCGGGCCGGAGCCCATGCCCGAGCCGGTGCCCGAGCCGAGGTCCGGGGCGACGTCCAAGCCCAAGCCCACGCCCACATCCACACCCAGGCCGGCCGCCAAGCTGGTCTTCGACGATCCGCTCGACCAGCAGTCCCCGGACGATACGGACCACGGCTGGGGTGAGCGCCCCTCGGGGAGCAGCGCGTCGGATCTGGCCCGCTTCCTCGACGAGAAGCCACCGCACCACATCTGACCGGCCCCCGGTCTCAGGAGCCGTGACCGGATCCGCGCTGGGCGACCAGGGTGTCCCTGATCTCCCTCAGCAGCGCCACCTCGGCGACCTCCGCCTCGACGGTCTCCTCCTCCAGCGACTGTTCCTTGGCGGCCTTGCGGGCGAGGTACTTGGCCATCGGCAGCACCATCAGGAAGTAGACGACGGCGGCTGTGATGACGAAGGTCAGGACCGCGTTGAGCACCGACCCCCACAGGATGTAGATACCGCTGGTCACGTCGCCCGAGGCGTCGACGGTGCAGGGGGCCTTGAAGCAGGACTTGTACGAGTCCAGCTGCGAGGTCCCGAATGCGCCGACCAGCGGGCTGATCACGCCCTTCACCACGGAATTCACCACGGCCGTGAAGGCGGCGCCGATCACGACGGCGACAGCGAGGTCGATGACGTTCCCCCGCATCAGGAAGGCCTTGAAGCCCTCCAGGACGGTGGGGTTCTCTCTGCTCATCAATCGGTCCCTCTTCGTGTGCGCCGGTAGTGGAACAGTCCGTTCCGCCACCTAAGGCTCCATGCCACGAAGCTGTCCAATTGCCCCACTCCCACAGGGAATATGACTGCTCATCAGTACTATTCGGCATCGGATTCGATACGGGAATCGGAACAGGACTCAGCACAGGGTCACCGCCAGTCCGGATGTGGCCCCGGCAGCTGCCAGTGCGGTGGCCGTCGAGCGGGGCACGGCGAGAACGACCAGGGCGCCGGAGCCCGGGGAGGTATCGCCCGCGTCCGGCACGTCGGCCACCCGGGCCCGCTCCGCGACCACCCGAGCCGCACGGGCTGTACCTCCTCGACCGGGTCCCGTCAGGCCGGACCCCGCTGAGGCGTCCTCCGCCGAAGCGCCGTCGGCCTTGGAGGAGCCCCCGACCGCGATGACGTCGACATGGTCGCCCGGGGCCAGCAGCCGTACGGTCGCGGCGTCGGCGATCCGTACCGGCGCGGACACCACGGCGGCACCGCCCGAGGCTGTACCGCCCGAGACCGCAGCACTGTCCGGGGCACCGGCACCGGCACCGGCACCGGCACCGTCCGGGCCGGCGGCGGCGCCCGGTCCGCGGGCCCGCACCGCCGCCGGCCCGCCCGATGCGGCGCCGGACCCGGGCTCCGCCCGCACACCGGCCCGAGCGCCGGCCCGGGGCTCCGCACCTCCGGCGCCGTGTGGTGCCCAGGCCGCCAGGGCCGCAGCCGCGACGACCAGTCCTGCCACTGCTGTCCGGCGCCACCGGCCCAGCGCCCGCCGCATCCGGTAACGCCCCGGGCGCACCCTGAGCGGGTCGAACGGCGGGACTCCGCGCGGCTCGGGCGCGGACACAACCGGTACGGGCATGGGGATCATGACAACCACCGCCTGGTGAGAGGAGTCTGGGGCGAGCGCCTCCCACGATCCGGCCTTCCACGGCATCCTGCTGAGAGCTGTGGACTACTCGTGGGTTGTGGACAACCCACTCACCCGCAGTGCCCCTCTACCGCAGTGCACCTCTACCGCAGTGCCCTCACCCGCAGTGCCCCTCTACCGCAGTGCCCCCCTCTACCGGAGATCGGCCCCCCGCCCCGGAGCGCCCCCGTACCGGAGCGCCCCCGCCCCCTCAAGGCAGCACAAGCCCCGTATCCACCCCGTCCAGCGCCCGCGCACAGTGGCACGCCTTCGACTGTTCCGCGGGCAGCGCCGACACCGCGTCGAAGAGCACCGTGCGCAGTCGGCCCACATTGGCCGCGAAGACCGCCAGCACCTCGTCATGGGAGACGCCCTCGCCCGCCTCGGCCCCCGCGTCCAGGTCCGTGACCAGTGTCATCGACGTGTAGCAGAGGCCCAGTTCGCGGGCGAGCGCCGCCTCGGGGTGCCCGGTCATGCCCACCACGGACCAGCCCATCGCCGCATGCCAGCGCGATTCGGCCCTGGTGGAGAACCGCGGTCCCTCGATGACGACCAGCGTCCCGCCGTCCACCGGCTCCCACTCCTGCCCGCGCGCCGCGGCGAGCGCCGCCCTGCGCCCCTCGCTGCAGTACGGGTCGGCCAGCGATACATGCACCACGTTCGGAACACTGCCGTCCGGCAGCGGCTGACCGTCGTAGTACGTCTGCGCGCGCCCCTTCGTACGGTCCACCATCTGGTCCGGTACGAGCAGCGTCCCCGGTCCGTACTCGGGCCGCAGCCCGCCCACCGCACACGGGCCGAGCACCTGCCGTACGCCCACCGAGCGCAACGCCCAGAGGTTCGCCCGGTAGTTGATGAGATGCGGGGGCAGATGGTGGCCGCGCCCGTGCCGGGGGAGGAACGCCACCCGGCGCCCGGCGACCTCACCGATGAAGAGGGAGTCGCTCGGCTTCCCGTACGGGGTGTCCACCGCGACCTCGGTCACGTCCTCCAGGAAGGAGTAGAAGCCGGAGCCGCCGATGACCCCGATGTCCGCTGTCGGTACCGCGGTGTCTCCCGCAGTCGGATCTTCCGAGTTCGCCACATTCACCATGCCCGTCACACTATCCGGGGTTCCGGACCTGCCCCGGACATGACGGAAACCCCGCCGTCGACGGACGGCAGGGTTTCCGGAGAACCGGTGTCAGGCGGCCGAGCTGCCGCTGGAGGAGCTGCTCGAAGAAGACGATGACGAGGCCGACGCCGAACTGGCCGACTTCGAGGCACCGGACTTCGCGTCGGAGCCCGAAGAGGACGACGAACCGGACGAACCCGAAGAGCCGGACGACGAGTCCGAAGAGGACGACGACGAACCGCTGGGCTTGGAAGACGCCGCCGTGCTGCTCGAAGAGGAGCCCCGGCTGTCGTTCCGGTAGAACCCGGAGCCCTTGAAGACAATGCCGACCGCCGAGAACACCTTCTTCAGGCGTCCTTCGCAGCTCGGGCATACGGTCAGGGCATCATCGGTGAACTTCTGCACCGCCTCAAGGCCCTCGCCGCATTCGGTGCACTGGTACTGATAGGTCGGCACTTGCTCCTCCTGGCACTCTCACTCAGTGAGTGCTAACGACGCTCTATAGTGACCTATTCCGCTGGATCAGTCCACTGAGACCGGCACTCGGTGACCCATCCCACGCCCCGCGTCCCGTCCAGCGGCCCGCTTGATGCCGCGCCGCAGGCCACGGCCGGCACTCTGCGGAGCGTCGTATTCCGCTCCTGCGGCAGCCGGCCCCGCGACTCCTGCGGCAGCCGGCCCCGCGACCTGCTCGGCCGGTTCCACGGCCGGTTCCATGTCCGGTTCCATGTCCTGCCCCGCGCCCGGTCCCGCGTCGCGCGGTGTCAGCCGCGACCGCAGCGCCAGGAGAGTCAACAGGGCCAGTACGGTCCCGCCCATCGGCACCAGGAACCCGGCACTTGAGCTGTACGCGTCGGTCAGCTCGCCCGCCACCGATACCGCCGCGGCCTGTCCCAGCGCCACCGAGCCGGTCAGCCAGGTGAACGCCTCGGTACGCGCCGACGTCGGCACCAGCGTGTCCACCAGGGTGTATCCGCTGATCAGCGCGGGCGCGATGCAGAGACCGACCAGCAGTCCGAGCCCCGCGATGAGCGGCACCGTGTGCATCGCCCAGAGCCCGGACGCGGTGACGGCCAGCGCCGTATACGCGACGAGCAGCCGGAACTTCGGCCCGGTCTTCCACGCGACGGCTCCGCAGACGATGCCCGCGAGCATGTTGCCCGCGGCGAACACCCCGTACAGCACACCGTTCACACCGGGCTGCCCGATCTCCTCGGCGAACGCGGTCAGCGAGACCTGCATCCCGCCGAAGACCGCGCCGATCCCGAGGAAGGCGCAGGCGAGCACGCGCACGCCCGGCACCGAGAGCGCGGAGACATGGCGTACGGAGGTGTGGCCGTTCTCACGTACCCGGACGGCAGGCTGGGTACGGCGCTGCGCCGCGAAGACGAGGCCCCCGAGCAAGGTCAGGGTGGCCTCGGTGATCAGTCCGGCCGCCGGGTGGATCCCGGTGCAGAGCGCGGTCGTCAGCACCGGGCCGATGACGAAGGTGAACTCGTCCGTCACCGACTCGAAGGCCGCGGCCGTCGACATCAGGGGCGAGCCCTCCAGCTTCGCGGCCCAGCGGGCCCTGACCATCGGGCCGACCTGCGGTACGGACGCACCGGTCGGTACAGCGGCGATGAACAGCGCCCACAGCGGGGCCCCCGCCAGCGCGAGGACCGTCAGGGCGACCACCGAAGCGGTGTGCACGAGGACGCCGGGGAACAGTACGGCGCGCTGCCCGAACCGGTCGGCGAGCTTGCCGCTCTGCGGCGCGAACAGCGCCATGGAGACACCTGTCACAGCGGCGACGACGCCGGCGCTGCCGTACGACCCCGTGGTGTGCTGCACCAGCAGCACGATGCCGATGGTCAGCATCGCGAAGGGCTGTCGCGCGGCGAAACCGGGCAGCAGGAACGTCCATGCACCCGGTGTGCGCAGAAGCTGTCCGTACCCCGGACGGGTTTCGGAGACCGTGGACACCACGGCCTGGCCTTTCTGCCGCCTGGTAGCACTCCCCTTGGTGTACGGACATGCGGGGGCATGCGTACGGGAGCTGCCGAGAGCTGTCCTCTTTGCGCGGAACTGCGGTAGGCCGGGCCGTTACGTCGTGCGGAACACCTGCGCGGATACCGCGCACGCACCGCGACGGGGGGTGCCTCGACCGCCATACGGTCGCGCCAGCTCTGCATCAGGCAGAGTTGGTCAATCAGGTCAATCAGGTCAATCGGATCGATCAGTTCGATCAGGTCAATCACATCGGTCGGGTCAAACCGATCGGTTCATGGTACCGCTAGTGGCGCGGTGCCCCGCCCGTGTTGCGGTGGGCCGTCCCGTCCGTCTGACGGCGGGTCGTCCCACCGGTGTTCCCGCGAGCCGGCCCATTGGTCTTCCCGCGCGCTGCGCGGCCCGTGAGCCGGCGAGCCGAACCGCCCGTGTTCCGTTCGGCCGCACCGTCCGTCCTGCCGAGCCAGCCCGCGAGCTTTCCGCCCTGGCCGACGGCCCGCAGCCGCGCCTCGGCCGCGTCGCGCACCGGATCGGTTGCCACGACGAGGAGTTCGTCCCCGCGCCGCAGCACCGTCGACGGCTGCGGTACGAAGCTCGTGCCGTCCCGTACGACCAGGGTCACGGCGGCGCCCTTGGGCAGCCGCAGCTCGCCGACCTCGACGCCGTGCATCCGGGACTTCGCCGGGATCGCCACCGACAGCAGATGGCCGCGCAGCCGTTCCAGCGGCGCCGATTCGATGCCCAGGTCCGACGCGGCCTCGGCGCTGTCGCCGAGGCTGAGCTTCCTGGCCAGCCAGGGGAGCGTCGGCCCCTGCACCAGGGTGTAGACGACGACGAGTACGAAGACGATGTTGAAGACCCGGGAGCTGCCGTCGATGCCGGAGACCATCGGGATGGTTGCCAGGATGACCGGCACCGCGCCACGCAGCCCGGCCCACGACATCAGGGTCTGCTCCTGCCAGGGCAGCCGGAACGGCGCCAGGCTCAGCAGTACGGAGACCGGCCGCGCCACCATCGTCAGGACCAGGCCCACGATCACCGCCGGCCAGAAGTCGCTGCCCAGCTCGTGCGGGCTCACCAACAGTCCGAGCAGCACGAACATGCCGATCTGGGCGATCCAGCCCAGCCCCTCGGCGAATCCGCGGGTGGCCGGCCAGTGCGGCAGCTTCGCGTTGCCCAGCAGCATCGCCGCGAGATAGACGGCGAGGAACCCGCTGCCGTGCGCGAGGGAACCGGCCGCGTACGCCGAGATCGCGATGGCCATCACGGCGATCGGGTAGAGACCGGACGCGGGCAGCGCGACATGGCGTAGCCCCCAGGACCCGAGCCAGCCGACGGCGAGCCCGATCGAGGCGCCGATCGCCAGTTCCAGAGCTATCTCGCCGATCAGTACGTACCAGTGCTCGACCGGGCCGGCCGTCGAGAACGCGATGACCAGGATCACCACCGGGGCGTCGTTGAAGCCCGACTCGGCCTCCAGCACGCCGGTGATCCGGGAGGGCAGGGGCACCTTGCGCAGGACCGAGAAGACCGCGGCGGCGTCGGTGGACGAGACCACGGCGCCGATGATCAGGGCCTGGCGCCATTCGAGACCGACCAGGTAGTGCGCCCCGGCGGCGGTGATCCCCACGCTCACCGCGACGCCCACCGTCGACAGTACGACGGCCATCGGCAGGACCGGCTTGATCTCTTTCCACTTGGTGCCGAGGCCGCCCTCGGCGAGGATCACGACCAGAGCGGCGTAACCGATCACCTGCGTCAACTCGGCGTTGTCGAACTTGACGTTGAAGATCCCGTCCTGGCCTATCGCCATCCCGATACCGAGATAGAGGAGCAGGCTGGGGAGACCGCTGCGCGACGAGATGCGTACGGCGGCCACGGCGATCAGCAGGACGAGCGAGCAGATCAGCAGGAGCTCGTTGAGATGGTGGACAGTCAGTGGCCGTTCCTTCCCTCGTACGCCTGCAGGTACTTCGTTACCCTATCTAATCCTTAACGCTTTCTTGACGCTTCGCTTACTTGTCCGATGCCGGCGGGGATACCGCGTCCCTGGCGGTCCGGCGCTGCGCCTATGGTTGCTCCAGCGCTCCGTCGGTACTACAGACCACCCTGCCCCTCGAAGGACAGCGATGCCCGCCGCCACCACCTCAGCCGCCCCTTCCGGCACGCAGTCCGGCACGAAAACCCGTAAGAAGAAAGGGCGTCGCGCCAGGCTGCTCGTGATCGTCGTGGTGCTGGCGCTCGTCGCGGGCATCGGATACGGGACGTACTGGGGCGTGAGCACCGTGCGGGCGTCGCTCCCGCAGACGACGGGCGAGATAAAGGTCCCCGGCCTCTCCGGCAACGTCGAGGTCAAGCGCGACAGCTACGGCGTCCCGCAGATCTACGCGGACACCGACGCCGACCTCTTCCGCGCGCAGGGCTACGTCCAGGCCCAGGACCGCTTCTACGAGATGGACGTCCGGCGCCATATGACGTCGGGGCGGCTCTCCGAGATGTTCGGCTCCGGCCAGGTCAAGACGGACTCCTTCCTGCGCACCCTCGGCTGGCACCGGGTCGCGCAGCAGGAGTACGACACCAAGCTGTCGTCGGAGACGAAGAAGAACCTCCAGTCGTACTCGGCCGGGGTCAACGCGTATCTGAAGGGCAAGGACGGCAAGCAGATCTCCGTCGAGTACGCGGCCCTGAACCTCACCAACGACTACAAGCCCGAAGCCTGGACGCCCGTCGACTCGGTGGCCTGGCTCAAGGCGATGGCCTGGGACCTGCGCGGCAACATGCAGGACGAGATCGACCGTTCGCTGATGACCTCACGGCTCAGCACCCAGCAGATCAGCGACCTGTACCCGTCCTACCCGTACAGCCGCAACAAGCCGATCGTGCAGCAGGGCGGCATCGACCCCGTCACGGGCAAGTTCGACCAGGACGCGGCCCCGGGCGGCGACGCGAACGGTTCCAGCACCACGGGCGGCGCGGTCCAGGGCATGCAGTCGCAGCTCTCCTCGCTCTCCAAGACCCTGGACGACATCCCGGCGCTGCTCGGCCCGAGCGGCAGCGGTATCGGCTCCAACTCCTGGGTGGTCTCCGGGAAGCTGACGGCCACCGGGAAGCCGCTGCTGGCCAACGATCCGCACCTCGCGCCGCAACTTCCGTCCCTCTGGTACCAGATGGGCCTGCACTGCCGGACGGTCTCCAGCAGTTGCCACTACGACGTCGCGGGCTACACCTTCTCCGGCATGCCCGGCGTGATCATCGGCCACAACCAGGACATCTCCTGGGGCTTCACCAACCTCGGCGCCGATGTGACCGACCTCTATCTGGAGAAGGTCACCGACAATGGCTATCTCTACGACGGCGAGGAGAAGCCCTTCACGACCCGCAAGGAGACCATCAAGGTCGCCGGCGGGAAGTCGCGGCAGATCGTTGTCCGCGGGACGAACAACGGACCGCTGGTCTCCGACCGGGACACCGAGCTGGCGAAGGTCGGCCAGAAGGCGCCCGTCACCTCGGCGGCCCCGGACCGCGGCGCGGGCTACGCGGTGGCCCTCAAGTGGACCGCGCTCCAGCCGGGCAACTCCATGGACGCGGTCTTCGACCTGGACAAGGCGAAGGACTGGACCGGCTTCCGTGCCGCGGCCAAGAACTTCGAGGTCCCCTCGCAGAACCTGATCTACGCCGACACCAAGGGCAACATCGGCTACCAGGCGCCCGGCACCATCCCGGTCCGCTCCCACGGGTACGACGGCACGATGCCCGCGCCGGGCTGGGACCCCAAGTACGCCTGGAAGGGCACGATCCCCTTCGACAAGCTGCCCTACGAGTACAACCCGAAGCGCGGCTACATCGTCACCGCCAACCAGGCCGTGATCGACCCGAAGAAGTACCCGTACCTGCTGACCGAGGACTGGGGATACGGCACCCGCAGCCGGCGGATCACCGACCTCATCGAGTCGAAGACCAAGGACGGCGGGAAGATCTCGACCGAGGACATGCAGAAGATGCAGCTGGACAACAGCAGCGAGATCGCCAAGCTGCTGACCCCGCTGCTGCTGAAGCTGAACGTCAAGGACCCGTACGTCCGCGAGGCGCAGAAGCTACTGGAGGGCTGGGACTACACCCAGGAGTCGGACTCGGCGGCTGCCGCGTACTTCAACGCGGTCTGGCGCAACATCCTCAAACTGGCCTTCGGCGAGAAGCTGCCCAAGGAGCTGCGGGTGGAGGGGCAGTGCATCAACGTGCCGCCCGCCGACAGCGCTTCGGGGCCCGCCGACAAGCAGGACACACTGGTACGTGAGTGCGGTGAGCGCGCGGCCGACTCGGCGCAGCCGGACGGCGGCGACCGCTGGTTCGAGGTCGTGCGCAAGCTGCTCGACAAGCCGGACAGCGACTGGTGGAAGACGCCGAAGACCCGTCTCGACAAGGCCACGCACAACCGGGACGAACTGCTCGGGCGCGCCATGAAGGACGCCCGCTGGGAGCTGACCGCCAAGCTCGGCAAGGACGTCGACACCTGGAACTGGGGCCGGCTCCACCAGCTGATGCTCAAGAACCAGACGCTCGGCACCGACGGGCCGGGTGTCCTCAAGTGGATGCTCAACCGCGGCCCGTTCAACCTGGGCGGCGGCGAGGCGGCGGTCGACGCGACCGGCTGGAACGCGGCCGGCGGGTACGGCGTCGTCTGGGTGCCCTCGATGCGGATGGTCGTGAACCTCAAGGATCTCGACAAGTCGCAGTGGATCAACCTGACCGGTGAGTCGGGGCACGCGTACAGCGCCCACTACACCGACCAGGAGGGCAAGTGGGCCAACGGCGAACTGCTCGACTGGTCGTTCAGCAAGGACGCCGTGGACCGGAGCACGGTCGACACCCTGGTGCTCAAGCCGTGAGGCGGGGCGCCCGGGGCGACTGCGCGCCGCCGCCGGGCGCCTGCGCGCCCGGCCTCGGCTGATCCGGGGGGCCGGGCGGTCCGGGTGGTCCAGATGGTTCTGGTGGTCCGGGCGAGGGGCGGGGCCGCCCGGACCGGCGCTCAGCCGCCGAAGCGGCGGATTCCCTCCGGGGTCACCACCGTGTGCACGGGGTGGTCGTGCGGCTCCTCCGGGACCCGGGCGACCACCTCGTTCCCGTACAGCAGCACCACCAGGGCGGGGTGGGCCTCCGCCCGTGCGAGCCGGGCGAGCACCCGGTCGTAGCTGCCGCCGCCGCGGCCCAGCCGCATCCCGCGCCCGTCGACGGCGAGACCGGGCAGCAAAACGGTGTCCGCTTCGAGCACCGCGTGTACGCCGAGCCGCGCGCCGTCCGGCTCAAGGAGCCCGCGCCCGGCGGGTACCAGCGACTGCGCGCCCCTGTACACGCCCCAGTCGAGGTCGTTGTCGGCCAGCAGCACCGGCAGCAGCACCCGGACCCCGCGCTCGCGCAGGGCGTCCAGGAGCGGGCGGGTGCCCGGTTCACGGCCGACCGAGACATACGCCGCCACGGTGTGCGCCCGCGCGAGCTCCGGGAGCGCGACGGCGCGTTCGGCGAGAACCGCGGCGGCCGATTCGACGTCCTCACTGGACAGGAGGGCCCTCACGGACAGGAGTTGCCGCCGCAAGGACGGTTTGTCGGTGTTTGCGGACGCCATCGGAACTTCGCAATCCTCTCGTTACCTCGTATATGAGGATCTATTAACCGGAGCGTCATCTTCCGCTCCGAAGTGAACAGATATGGTGCTACGTATGACTCAGTTGTCCCCCAGGATCAGCAAGGCTGTCATTCCGGCAGCGGGCCTCGGCACCCGGTTCCTGCCGGCCACCAAGGCCACACCCAAAGAGATGCTGCCTGTGGTGGACAAACCCGCCATCCAGTACGTCGTCGAAGAGGCGGTGTCGGCCGGGCTCTCCGACGTACTCATGATCACCGGCCGCAACAAGCGCCCGCTTGAGGACCACTTCGACCGCAACTACGAGCTGGAGTCGGCGCTCACCCGCAAGGGCGACGCCGAGAAGCTCGCCAGGGTCCAGGAGTCCAGCGATCTCGCGACCATGCACTATGTCCGCCAGGGCGACCCCAGGGGCCTCGGCCACGCCGTCCTGTGCGCGGCGCCGCACGTCGGCGACCAGCCCTTCGCGGTCCTCCTCGGCGACGACCTGATCGACCCGCGCGACCCGCTCCTCGCCCGCATGGTGGAGGTCCAGGAGCGCGAGGGCGGCAGTGTGGTCGCGCTCATGGAGGTCGAGCCGTCCCAGATCCATCTGTACGGCTGCGCGGCCGTGGCGCCCACCGGTGAGTCCGACGTGGTCAGGGTCACCGACCTGGTGGAGAAGCCCGCGGCCGCCGACGCCCCCAGCAACCTCGCGATCATCGGCCGTTACGTCCTGGACCCCGCCGTCTTCGAGATACTGCGCAAGACCGAGCCGGGCCGCGGCGGCGAGATCCAGCTCACCGACGCCCTCCAGTACCTCGCGCACGACGAGAACGCCGGAGGCCCGGTGCACGGTGTCGTCTTCAAGGGCCGCCGTTATGACACCGGCGACCGGGGGGACTATCTCCGCGCCATTGTCAGACTCGCGTGCGAACGTGAAGACCTGGGCCCGGACTTCAGGACCTGGCTTCGCCGTTATGTCACCGAGGAGATGTAGCACGTGAGCAACGCCCCGATCTGGTCGGTGGACGACCATCTGGCCGACATCCTCGCCGCGGTCCGCCCACTCGAACCGATCGAGCTGCAACTGCCGGACGCCCAGGGCTGCGTCCTCGTCGAGGACGTCACGGTCGAGGTCTCGCTGCCGCCCTTCGACAACAGCTCGATGGACGGGTACGCGATCCGTACGGTCGACGTCGAGGGCGCGAGCGAGGAGTACCCCGCCGTCCTCACGGTCATCGGGGATGTGGCGGCCGGAATGGCCCAACTGCCCACGGTGGGGCCCGGCCAGGCCGCCCGCATCATGACCGGTGCCCCACTGCCGCCCGGCGCCCAGGCCGTCGTACCGGTGGAGTGGACCGACGGCGGTACGGGCCGGGGGACAGCCACCACCATGCGGGCCGCGAGCGGCGCACCCGAGGGCGCGAGCGGCGAAGTCCGGGTCTACCGCCCGGCCGGTCCCGGCGCACACGTCCGCGAGCGCGGCAGCGACGTCCGCTCCGGCGAACTCGCGCTCGAAGCGGGCACCCTGCTCGGCCCGCCGCAGATCGGGCTGCTCGCCGCGATCGGCCGGGGCTCGGTGCGGGTCCGCCCGCGCCCGCGCGTCGTCGTCATGTCGACCGGCAGCGAGCTGACGCAGCCCGGCGAGGTGCTCGCCGAGGGCCAGATCTACGACTCCAACAGCTTCGCCCTGGCCGCGGCGGCCCAGGACGCGGGCGCCATCGCGTACCGCGTCGGAGCGGTCACCGACGACGCCCACGAGCTGCGCGCCACCATCGAGGACCAGCTGATCAGGGCCGACCTGCTGGTCACCACGGGCGGTGTCAGCGTCGGCGCCTACGACGTGGTCAAGGAGGCCCTGTCGTCCGTCGGTGACCAGGACGAGCACGGCAGCGGCATCGACTTCCGCAAGCTGGCGATGCAGCCGGGCAAGCCGCAGGGCTTCGGCTCGATCGGCCCCGACCACACCCCGCTGCTCGCGCTCCCGGGCAACCCGGTCTCCAGCTATGTCTCGTTCGAGTTGTTCGTGCGCCCCGCGATCCGTGCCCTGATGGGCGTCAAGGACGTCAGCCGCCGGACGGTCCGCGCCACCCTGGAGGCCCGTGGTCCGGTCGGCTCGCCCGCCGGGCGGCGCCAGTTCCTGCGCGGCAGATACGACGCGGAGAAGGGCACCGTCACCACCGTCGGAGGCTCGGGTTCGCATCTGATCGCGGCCCTTGCCCACGCCGACTGCCTGATCGTGATCCCCGAGAAGACCGAGCTGGCCGAGCCGGGCACGGAGCTCGACGTGGTCCTCCTGGGCTGAGGAGCACGCCGTGGCGGTACCGTGTCTGACCACACAGGCCGGACCGGGAGCACCACAGCCATGAGTACGCAGCAAGGGCTCACGCACATCGACGAGGCGGGCGCGGCCCGCATGGTCGACGTCTCGGAGAAGGACGTCACCGCGCGCACCGCACGCGCCGCCGGACGGGTCCTCGTCTCGCCGCGCGTCGTGGAACTGCTCAGGGGCGAGGGCGGCCCCCAGGGTGTCGCCCGCGCCCCCGCGCGGTAAGGGGGGGGCAGGGGGGGCCCG